>JANNEE010000708.1:0-3234 GCA_031388325.1 Deinococcales bacterium | reverse complement strand
GTGTTTGCCCAATAGATAAGCTCGTACCCAAAAGTTGATTGAGGCTTGTTAAGCCAAAAGTGGTGTACTTAAAGTAAAATAAAATGGCTAAATTTAGTCCTAGCCCAAGAAAAAACCAACCGCGCCGATGGGTGGTTTTTTGTAGAATTTGACCAACGATAAAAGCAATCAAAATGATCAGCCACAACAACAGCAAGGCGCGAAACTCGAGCAAACCATAAAAAACCCAGCTTGAAAAAAGCAATGGCAAAAAACGCTTTTGTTTTGGACAAAGAAAATATGCCAGCAAAAACAGTGGCAAAAAGACAAAAATAAAAGCGTAAGACTGAAAATCCATGACGACTCACCTCTGGTAAACAGCCCCTCGAGAAACTCGAGGGGCTGTTTCGGGTTTAGGGAACACTAACGCTGTCACCTTCTATCGGCAGGGTGATGGCTGGGATGGTATCGGTGGCAAGCATTACATTTTGGGTCGTAAAGCTGGTCGCAGCCGCCGCAGTACGGGTCAGTTGTAAGGTCACCACATTTTGTTCGCCATTGCTTGCGGTGTCACATATCGCCCCAATACGGTAAACTTGAGGGCTGAGACTTGCATAACTGCTTAAACAAGTATTGGCATTAATTGCACTGAGGTTAAAACCTGTGGTTTGGACTTCAAAACCAAAACCCTTCCAAGCTGGCGACGAACCAATTTTTCGGATTGTGGCACTGCAAGTATCGCCAACCGCAACACTCGAGCAGTTATTTTGGCTAACAATAAAGGCTGGAATATTAACAATGATTGTTTTTTCTCCTGAAGCACTGACATTATTATGAATATCACGGGCTTCTACGCGCAGTAAGTATGTGCCATTTTTTCTTGGGTTGGCTACAAAGACATACTGATATGGGCTATTACCTGTGTATGTTTGAAGAATATCCATTAAATTAAAGAGGCGAACTGTCTGCACTTGGATATTATCAGTGACTGCAAAATCAAGGTAAAGCTGGTCGCTTGTGGTGATGGTTCTTGAAGAAATATCAAATTCAATAACGGGTGCAATTGAATCATTGACAGTATAGAAAAGGGTAACATCGGGGAAACCCGCAATTTCAAAGGTCACAGAATTTGATAAAGCATTTTGGGCAAAAGTAAGCTGAAAAACCTTGTTTTGATTCGCTAGCCCGGGCAATTCTGAAATTGTCACATCGGCTGGTATGGTGGAACTGATATTGGGCAAGGTTTGATTCCCTGAGTTTCCAAATAAAACCAACCATGTTCCACCAGCTTGAACGATTGTATTTTGAAAAATAAGATTAACAATTGCTTGGCTTGCCAAGTTTGGGTCAACCGCTTTATCTAAAATAAGGACAGCATCCAAGGTCGAAACCACGCCATCACCATTGATGTCAGCCAGATAACCTTCAATCGCAGTCGGAATAAGTAAACCAACATCCATATTTAAGGCATTGACAGCATCGGTGATATTGACAGCTACCGACTGGTCTGTATCGCCAAGTGGAAACTGACCGTATTGGGCTTCAACTTGATTTGAAATAGCCACACTCTGAGGGCGTAAACCACGGTTGGCTGGTTGAATCAAGACAATGGTTTTTTTGTCGGAGGTGACCACCTCGAGCCGTTGAATTTTTGGCAACTGACTCGAGGCTCGAAGCGATTTGAAACGCAGTTGACCAAGTTGACCTTGAACATCACCTGATGCCAGTAAACTGACTTTAATCAGACCGAGGCGGGCTTCATGAATGGCACTGATTAAGCCACTGTTTTTTTCGAGTTGAATAAATTGATAATCTTGCGGTTGATATTCAATCGTAGCACTGACTCCGCGTACTCCTTGATTGACCTCAAGCGGTAAGTTGAATGGTTGATTGACAACATTGGTCGAGGTTGAACCACAAGCCACCAAAAACGCACCGAAGACCAGTACAAAAAACTTGGAAAACATCACAAACCTCCTTACATGAATTAAACCCTGAAACAGCCACCTCGACCTTTTACCTGCCAGAAATAAGCCATTGTGGGCTTTACTTTGGTTCAATCGGTCGCACCACTGGCTTCACCCCTCCGAGGTGCCCGCATTACAAGAGGAGTTTCAACGCCTTTGAGAAATCGTTTTTGATTTCTAAGATGATGCTAGCACTATTTTTTCTTTATGGTGGTCATTTTCCACACCGCCTCAAATAGAATCTTCTAGTGGGATTTTGCTGTAGCATAAATAAGTGCTACGGTAAAGACTTTATTTGATTGTATTTATACTTGAGTTTACAATGAAGAACTAGCCAAATAGCTTAACTTATGCCTATAGTTGTATTCAGCTGGGCTTCAGGAAGTATTAAGCTGCGCCTCAACAATTCGAGGTAACTTGTTTTGGTGCTAGCACATACGGGAGAATAATGATTTATCAACTTGGTACACAAGCTGGACGTGTTGTTGAGGATTTAAGAACTAAAATTCGTTCGGGCGCACTTTCGGTGGGTACAAAACTCCCACCCCACAAAGAAATTGCCAGCCACTTTGGGGTTGCTCCATTAACCGCTCGTCATGCTTTATCGGTTCTCGAGTCTGAGGGCTTGATTTCTCGAGAACAAGGACGAGGTACGTTTGTGCGTTCATCTTATCGTGCCAGCATTTTGATTGCCGATGATGACCCGATGATTCGTGAGATTTTACGCGATGAGTTACGCAGCCTTGATTGTGAAGTTTTTGAAGCCGCTAACCCGACAGATGCTTTGGCGTTACTTAGAAAAAAACAGGTTTCTTTGGTCATCAGCGACGTGCGAATGCCCAATAAAAATGATGGGATTGGCTTTATCCGCGAGGTTCGCCAAACCATGCCGCAATTACCGATTGCCGCCTTAACGGGCTTCCCAGAAGATTTAACACCTTTGCTCGGCACAGCAGAATGCCCTGTGCTTATTTTAAGTAAGCCAATCATTGCTAAGCATCTTGAAGATTTACTGAGTCTTGTTCTGAATTAAGGAACTGTCCGAAATTAACATCCGTGAATTGCAGGGCGATGACTTCTTGACCATAAGATGCACCTCACGGGCATGGTCGCAAGCATCGCCCCTACGAAAAAAAATTGTCCTGTAGGGGCGAACCTTGTGTTCGCCCTCTAAGTACACGTCAAAACTTTTAACCCGCGCCTAAAAGCGTGAATTCCGATACGGTAATCGTGCCAAAACGAACCGAAAGGAATTCACATATGCAGCATACCGCAACTAAACTCCTCG
>JANNEE010000694.1:0-1524 GCA_031388325.1 Deinococcales bacterium | reverse complement strand
CAGGGGCTTTAACATAGAGTAATTCATGCGCTTACACCCTGCCTGTGGTGCTTAACATTGGCAATAAAAATTTCTTCTAAGGTCATGGCTTCTATTGCATGAATAATAACGCCTGTAGCACTGTATGCGGCACTTAAGGCTGGACTAAATTGGTTGGTGGTCAGGGTGATTAAACGCCCTGTGCCACTGCTCGAGATTACCTCAAGGCGCGGGGTTAGGGTTGTGCCGTCTGGAATCTCGAGTTGGATTCTGCGCCAACGTTCTAAATAACTTTCTTTGTCGCTCGAGTCTATGATTTTGCCTTGGTTAATAAAGGTGATTTGGTCTGAAATTTGTTCAACATCTAAAGTATTTTGACTCGAAAAGAAGACGGTGCGTTGCTCGTCGGTCAGGACTTGCATCAGTTCGCCTAGCACCTCAGAACGGGCTATCGGGTCTAAGCCAGTGGTCGGTTCATCAAGTACCAGTAGTTTGGGTCGGCGAGCAAGCACCAACAAAAGTGCAGCTTTGACCCGTTGACCATGCGATAATCCTTTGATTTGCTGTCCCGCTTTTAAGTCAAAAGATTGCAATAAGTGCTTGGCATAGATTGCGTCCCAAGTTGGATAAATCGAAGCGATAAAATTCATGTGCCACTCGAGGGTGGCGGCTTTGTATAGGCGTAAGTCCTCGGAGACAAAACCAATCTCCTCTTTGGCTTTGGCTTGTTGTTTGGGCATCGGTTGCCCTAGAACTTTGACCTGTCCAGCTTCTTGATGCACCAAACCCATCAGGATACGAATACAGGTGGATTTCCCTGCGCCGTTTGTGCCAATAAAACCCATGATACTGCCAGTAGCAAGGGAAAAAGAAATGTCCTCGAGTTTGAAAAGCCGATATGTTTTACTCACATGTTCAAATTGAACAGCCAGTTGGTTCATGATTCTCCTGATTTAATGTGTTGCCGTAGTTGTGCCAGTAATTCTTCGGTCTCGAGTCCGAGAATTTTACCTAAGCGAGCCGCTTCTTGTAGGTGTGTTTGCAGTGCTTGTTGGTGCAGTTGAGGAAGTTGAATCTGAGGCTCGAGCGCAACTTTAGAGCCTTTGCCGTGCTGGGTAAAAATAATGCCTTCGCGTTCGAGTTCAAGATAAGCCCGTTTAACCGTAATCACACTGACCCGTAAATCGGCAGCCAATTGGCGGATGGATGGGATTTCTTGTCCGGCTGCCCAATCGCCAACCGCAATGTGTTGCTTTATTTGCTGCATGATTTGCAGATACATTGGGCGACCATCGGTTTGGGAGATAAGAAAGTTGCTGTGCATACCAATATACTGAGTATATACAGTTTAGCCAGTTTTGTCAACCCGTAAACACGCAGTATTATGGTTTGGTGCTGCTTTCAGTGGACTGGGATTTTTTTTCGAGATGTCTTGAACATGTTTTTGACGCACCTATCTGGGGTTCCAAAGACACAGAATATGACCGCACAGAGGCTTGGTTTGAACGAGCCAAAAAACGCAACGGCAACCTCAGCAGCGATTTT
>JANNEE010000673.1:0-5494 GCA_031388325.1 Deinococcales bacterium | reverse complement strand
AAATAGCGGTGAACAGGTCTTCAATGGTATGCTTTTCGAGGAGAGTGCGGATTCTCATAGATTAGCATTCTCCACTTTTTAGCGGGATTTGACTACATACCCACTAGCACCCGACGTTACAAGGCAATTTTTTTGGCAAATTCTTCTAACGCTGCGAAGTCAAGGTTATTCCGCTCGAGTAGCAGGGTCGGTTTTTTGGTATTAAAAGCACTGCGCTCGAGCAGTCGGCGGTGCGCCGCCGCATTGGGCTGGGCAAGGTAAATAAGCCCACGAACGGCGGCTTTGGCAGCTAGTAATTTAGCACTGCCAATCATTTCATGGTCTATCTCGAGCAGATGTGGATTGATGCGTTTACCTTCTTCTATGGCTCGAGCGCGGGGCATGGTGCTGATGGCGATGGGGTGCAGTCCAGCCGTGGTAATGGCAGTCAGAGTATCGGCAATTAAAAATGCTTGCTCGAGGAGTAGGGGGTCTGCGACTAAGCCAATGGTGGTGCGCCCAGCATATTGCCAGAGCGGTTCTGGGGTGTGGCTTGGTTTAAGCCTGGCTTGGAGTTTGTCCAACGAACGCCTGACCACTTGGGCGTTACCCGTCAGGGTCTGCCCGAGGCGCACCGCCGCCGAAGTGGTTTCGGTGGTCTCGAGTCGGGCAGGGACTTTGTAAATTGTTGGTAAACTAAAGCGTTGTCCAAGCATCGTCGGTAAATCCACCAGCCAAGGCTCGAGGGCAGCACCGCGTGTGCCGGGTTCTGCCCCGGGGTTGACATCGGGGATTAAAAGCGCTTCGACTTCGGTGCTGAGTTCAAAGACCCGTCCGACCAAAAGCTGCATCGTGGCGGGTTCGTCGGGCATGGCGTTCTGTCCAACTTTTAGGGCATCGGCAAAACTGGCTTTTGGCAGTACCACATCTATCCCAATGCCTTCAAGAAAAGTTGTCCACCATGTTCCGTAGCGATTAAATAGCACTGAGTCTGGAAGTCCAATCCGCATTCTGTGCAGTCTATGCTATTGGCTTAGCAAGTAGGGTAGACTATTGCCCTACTTGCGCTTAAAATACGAAGGCAGTAGAGAACCCAGCATCGGTTGGGTTAGCAGGTTCTCGAGTTGTCGGGAGCAGCTTGGAGGCGAGAAGTGAAGGGAAATGTAATTGTTGTTACGTCTGGCAAAGGCGGCGTTGGTAAAACCACCAGCAGTGCCAATGTTGCCACTGGTTTAGCCAAACTTGGCGAGAAAGTCTGTGTTATAGATGTGGATGTTGGTTTGCGAAACTTGGATAGCATCATGGGTTTAGAGGGTCGGGTTGTTTACGATCTCGTGGATGTCATCGAAGGAAAATGTAAATTGCGCCAAGCCATGATTAAGGATAAACGGGTCGAGGGTTTGTATTTAATTCCAGCTTCGGGGACTCGGGATAAAGATGCCCTGACCATAGATGGAATGCACGACCTTGTACGCCGTTTACTCGAGGAAGAAGGCATCACGAGGGTGATTCTTGATTCACCTGCTGGAATCGAAGCAGGTTTTAAGACCGCCGCCGCCCCAGCCAATGCTGCCTTGGTGGTGGTCAATCCTGAAAGCTCGAGTATCCGCGATGCTGACCGCATTATTGGTTTACTCGAACCCCAAGGCATCACCGAAGTGCGTTTAATTATTAATCGGTTGCGTCCCAAAATGATTGCCAAAGACGAAATGCTTTCGGTCGAGGACGTGGTTGGTTTACTCGGCGCTAAACCGATAGGCATTATCCCCGAGGACGAAAACATTCTGATTTCCACCAACAGAGGCACACCAATTGTGCTGGACACCACCCTAAAAGCCGGCAGTGCCTTTTGGGATGCCGCCAGACGAATCCACGGCGAGGATGTTCCATATCCGCCGCTCGAGGAGAAAAAAAGTTGGTTTGAACGTCTCTTTGGCGGAGGGAGGTAACTGTGTTCAGTTTTTGGGGAAAAAAAAAGGGCAGTGCCGAGACCTTAAAAAATCGTTTGCAAGTCATGCTTGCCTACGACCGAGCCGGTTTACCACCCGGCAAAGAACAAATGCTGCGCGAAGAACTGCTTAGTGTCTTAAAAAAATACTTCCCCAACGCTCAGAATTTCAACATTGACATGCAGCGCGACGGTGAAGGCGAAGCCATGATTCTCAAAGCGGATATTCCACTTAAGTGAGGCTCTAGCTAATGTCTGAGCGTTTGCAAAAGCTCTTGGCAAGGGCAGGAGTGGCTTCGCGGCGGGCAGCCGAAAATTTGTTGCTCGAGGGGCGGGTAACGGTAAATGGGGTGGTGGCAACGTTAGGGCAGTCAGCCCTCGAGACCGATGATGTACAAGTGGATGGTAAGCGGCTCGAGTTTTTAACTAAACATGTGACTTTTGCTTTGTATAAGCCGCGTGGCGTAGTGACCAGTGCCTCCGATGAACTCGGGCGGCAAGGGGTTCTCGAGCTTGTGCCGAGCGTGGCAGGTTTACATCCAGTCGGGCGTTTGGATCGGGCTTCCGAAGGGTTACTGATTTTGACCACAGACGGGGCTTTAACGCTCGAATTAACCCATCCTCGGTATCATCACGAAAAGGAATACCGAGTTTGGACTGAGCCAGTCCCAAGTCCCGACCAACTCGAGGCACTTTTTGCAGGGGTCATGCTCGAGGACGGTTTAGCCAAACCACACGCACTATTTAAGGCGAAGGATGGCTTGCGAATGGTGCTGCTCGAGGGGCGCAAGCATCAGGTGCGGCGGATGGTGGCGGCAGTCGGTCTCGAGGTGCTGCGTTTGATGCGAACCCGAATTGGGGGCTTACAAATCCATGATTTACGCCCCGGCGAGTGGCGCGAATTAAATTCGGCTGACCTTAGATTACTAAAAGCCTAGATTTTTTAATCTCTACCCTAAGGTTATACCTCATGCAATGGGCTGAGAAATACTTTACACTATACTCATGAAGCGACTTTTGACCGTCCTGCTCGTTGGTGCTGTTGCATTAGCGCAAGATAAAGCGTCCTACACAGTCTCAGACATTGTGCTGCTCGGTTTAGGCGAGCGTCATGTGGTCTTCTATGACCAAGAAAATACCTTCAAACGTAAACTCGAGGGCAGTGTGGCTGGGCGCAACCAAAGCCTTGAAATCCAAAGTGCCAGTCAAAACACCCAAGGTTTTCAGGTTAGCGGCGCACTTGAAGTCAACGGCAACGGCAGTTGGCAACTGCCTGTCTCGAGTAACTTAGCCGCCTTTAGTGCCAAACGCAGTGGCGAACGCATGACGATCAAAGCCAATACCGATTTGCGTTCGGTTTACCTTTGGGATGGCAAAAGCTGGTTTACCGTCTTAGAGAAATTAAAGGCTGGCGAACAACTCAACACCCTGCCCACCCCTCGAGATGGTCTACTTGGGGCTGGCAGTTTATGGAAAGATGAAGCAACCTCTTTAGAAAGCTACCTCAAATCACGCGGTGCATTTTTAATTGCTACCCTGCCAGACTCGAGTTTAGACGGTAACGAGACCAGTTTTAATCCAACACCTAACAACACACGGCGTTCGGTGCTGGCAGTTCAGTTTGGTTATGAGGGCATGTGGTTACAACAAAATGCGCCAGCGCCGCTCAATCCGGTCTTGGACGTAACCGCCGTTGGTGCATTCAGCACCCACCGAGATGCGAATTTTTGGGCAAGGGTAGACAGCACCGCCGACGATTATGCCCGCACTTGGCAAATCGCGTTGGGTGGTCAAAACCCAGTCCCAGTAACACCAAAAATAGATTTCTTTAATCGCCGTATGGTCACGGTCTTCCTTGGGCGCAAACCGACCACGGGTTACAGCCTTGCTTATAAAAGCGCGAACTTTGACCGAGGCACTCTAAGAATCACCCTCGAGTTACGCGAACCAACGGGCAATAATTTTAGTAACACCCCAACCAGCCCGTTTATTATGCTTGAAGTGGCAGCGCAAACCATCAGTTCGGTACAAGTTGAACTGGTTAGACCAAATTAGTTAATCTTAAACAGACTTGGGTAACGCAAGACAGGGTTATATTTTTGACCAGCCACCCGCACACCAGTCTCGAGGAACTGCCACAGCACATATTCGCCAGCGCTTGGGAAGGTAAAATTGCTCTGTACCGAACCAAGCCCAAGTTCTTTAGCGTTGGGATGATCGTGCTTAAAATATGACCAATCGGTTTTTAGAATAAACTGATGCACATAATATGGATTCCATGCGACTGGCGCACCATCCAGCAGGGTTGTCAGTTCAAAACTCGAGGCTTGTCCTGCTGGTTTAAGGTTCGGCACACTTTCTTTTAATGCCAAACGACGAATTGGCTCGAGTTCTGGGCTGCTGGTCAGCACCTCGAAATTGACTGGATAAACTTGCACAAAACGCGGATTGTTATGGGCATGACCGTTGCCGCCTGTAATTTCGAGAATCAGGTCGTAAGTACCAGCTTCCATTGGTGGTAACGGTAGTACATAAGAACCTTTTTCGGTTTCGTCAGGGTACTGAAAATAATAATTTTTGAAATCCTTAGAAATAAAATACGCATGGACGATGCCACTATAGGCTGCGCTGTACTCGAGAACCCGTACTTTTAAGTTTTGCGAATCTATGCGAGCGGTTGCCAAAAAACCATTTTGTTCACGAATTAAGGGTAAGCCCTGAACCGTGGCAGTTGTTGGCGCAGACGGCATCAGTGCCATAAGGCTCGAGAAGGTCAGAGCAGCCAGAAAAAATCGTTTCATGCTTTGTTGTAGCATAAATCAAGCAGCAAAAAGCACTGGTCATGAAAATTGGTTAGTCTAAGACCATGATTGAAATAAACCCCGAAGACCAATACGCCGTTGTATCTGGCAAGACCACTTTAGAAGAACTCGAGGCTGCCCTGCCAAGTGGCTTGCAGTACCGCGCCCCACGCTTGCCGCTGACGCTCGAGGATTGGTTGCTGTCTGGTGGGCTTGGCTTACTCGAGATGCCACCTGTGCGTAAAGATGTCCTTGGACTAACCTACACGGCGGCTCACGGCACAGTCAGTGTTGGCGGAAAAGTCGTCAAGAATGTGGCGGGTTACGACGCAGTACGCCTTGTGATTGGTTCAGATGCCAGTTTAAGCCACCGTGTTCGGATTGAAAGTGCCACTTTGCGCTTGCGCCCTCGAGTGCCTGTGGTACGACTCGAGCAAACCCGTTCAGAGACCGCCACCTTTTCAAAGCTGCGTGAACTTGGTGCAGCTTATGCCGTGGCGTATAAACAAGAAAACACTTGGATGTTACGTGCTGAATTCTGGGGCAGCCAGCCAAATTGGGGAGAAGTTGTCTCGAGCGACCTCTTTTCTGCCCTCGAGTTACACGATGCCCTTGGGGTTTTTCCTCGAGCCAAACAAGAATTATCGGCGTTAGAAGCTCGAGTTTTGAATGCACTTTAAGGCAATGAACCTAGGAACTGCCTAAGAATAGTTTCCTGATTTCCAGACAAAAAACATACGATTGGTCACAGGGCGGACACAGGGGT
>JANNEE010000647.1:0-1669 GCA_031388325.1 Deinococcales bacterium | reverse complement strand
TTCTCAGACGAGCATCTTTGAAGAGGTCGTGGTATTGCTTGGTGTATTCGCCTAATTTTTCGAGTGGAGCGTTGTAATTGTGTGTCATTCAAGCACTATACAGACTTTTGTCCGTATCTCAAGTGCATAAATTTGACGAATAGAGAATACCATGCTACTATTTTATCTATAAGCTCCCAGATGTGGCGCATTTTTTATTTCTACTCAAAGCAATACTCAAAAACATGATGGCAACAACGATAGCCCTAATTCTTTGAGAAAGCGGTTATGGTTTTGAGTGGCTTATTGAATCTCGCCATTGTCATGGTATAGCACATAATCGGCAATGCCACTCGACAGCACCGCATCATCGGGTAGGTCGCCCGTCTGTGCGCCAAGTCATTCCTGACGAGAGTGTAGACTGTCCCATGAAAGCCGATGCCATTCCCCTGCGTTCACTACTCGAGGGCAAACAACAATTCGTTGTACCGCTTTTTCAACGTCAATACGTTTGGAATCAAACCGAACATTGGGAACCGCTTTGGGAAGATATTCTTCGTAAGTTCAAAGAACACCTGTCAGGGCGTACCAGCGCTCCGGTGCATTTTCTGGGTGCAATGGTTTTGCAGCAATTACCTACACAAACAGGCAAGGTCACGCAACGCCAAGTGATTGATGGTCAGCAACGCCTGACCACATTGCAAATCGTCTTGGCAGTGTTTAGGGATTTTGCAGCCCAGCATAGCTTTACTAACCTTAGTGGCGATGCACAAGAGTACCTGATCAACTCCCGAAGAGAAGGCTCTGAGCTTCTAAAACTTATCCCAACCCAAGCAGACCGCGAACAATTCAAACAAGTCCTGACCCTAGGTTCACTCGAGTTACTGAATCAATACTTTCCTTTGGTCAAGAAAAAAGGCGCTAAGAAATTTGACAAACGCCCAAGTATGGTCGAAGCCTATGCTTTTTTTTATCAGCAACTGACCAATTTTTTTGCCGAAACAATCCACCTCGAGACCTGTTTTTCTATTTTGCTCGAGTCGTTTCATGTCGTGGTGGTTGACCTCGATAAAACCGATGATGCCCAAGTCATCTTTGAAACCTTGAATGCCAGAGGCGCACCACTTTCTCCTGCCGATCTGATTCGTAATTATGTGTTCCTACGAGTTGCCCAACAATCTAATAATCTTGATTCACTTTATGACCAATACTGGGCAGCCTTTGACCAACCCTTCTGGCGTGATTCGGTTTTGCAAGGGCGCTTAAAAAGACCACACTCTGATGTGTTTATGCAGTATTTTCTGACTGCCCAACGCGGCGCAGATATTTCGGTTAAACATTTGTATGTCGAGTACAAAGACTGGATTGAACGTGAAAAGCCTTTTACGACTATCGAAGCAGAACTAAAGCAACTGGCACGTCAGGGTACAAATTATCAGCATTTGATACTTTCGCCTAATAAAAGCCCTTTTGGTCATCTGGCAAAGTTTTTACGTGCCTTTGATGTCACCACTTGCTACCCGCTCATGCTTGGATTCCTAAGCAGTGGCACAAACCCAGACGAACTGGCTCGAGTTTCAAATACCCTCGAGTCGTATATTTTGCGTCGTGCAGTTTGTGGTTATTCCACAAAAAACTATAATAATGTTTTTCTGGCAGCATTGGTTGCCTGTAAAAATTCGGGTTTTTC
>JANNEE010000635.1:0-3508 GCA_031388325.1 Deinococcales bacterium | reverse complement strand
GGCGATGTGGCAGTCACCGAGTTACGTGGTTTACTCTCCAAGCATTCATTTGTGATTATTGCCGATGGCGACACAGTACATGGTGTGATTACCCAAGAGATGTTTATTCATGGCTTTTGGCGCGGTGGAATTTCTAAGTAGTTTAGAATACATAAATCTAATGTAGTTTAGAATACATAACTCCCCAATCTCGAGATGGGCGACATTGTTTCCGTGAACGCTTACGATAACCGTTACGATGTTAGCCGTTTTACTTAAACCTCAGAGCCAAAAAAAACATGACTACCGTCTGGTATACCAAACGGCAAACCACGAATCATTAAAGGCGCTGCTTGGCGTTTGGCAGGCAGTAAACCGCCAACAGGCTTGGCATCGGTTTGAGATTTTACATGGTGGTTTGGTGTTGCTGAAACTCAAATCTGGGGTGACAGTCAGTGGAAAAATCGAGTTTATGGATGAACAATGTACGGTGTCGTTGTTTTTGCACAGCAACCATGAACCCGTACAAATCTCAGGTTCATGGTGTCTTTGGCGCGGGGCGCTCGACTTTTGTTTTTTAGGTGAGTACCTGCTTTTTAGTCAAGATTGATGTTTGGCGCAGCCATAGAACCGATGTTTGGCGCAGCCAGTAGCACTTCTGGGCTGACACGGTGTTCAAATTGCTTAAAATTCTGGGCAAACATCAGTGCCAATTTTTTAGCTTGGGTGTCGTACTCATCACCATTTTCCCACGCATCTCTCGGGTTTAGGACTTGACTTGGTACGCCGTTAATCTCGAGCGGCATGGCAAGGTTAAAAATGGGGTGTTGAACCGTTTGGGCGTTCTCGAGTTGCCCACTTAAAGCAGCCCGAATCATGGCTCGGGTGTGCTTGATGCTGATGCGTGTGCCTGTGCCGTAAGCACCACCAACCCAACCCGTATTGACCAACCAGACTTGGGTGTTGTGTTCTTCGATTTTTTCACGCAGCAAGTCGGCGTAAATATGCGGTTCTCTGGTCAGGAACGGCGCACCAAAGGCGGTTTCAAAACTGGCTTGAGGTTCGGTAATGCCTTTTTCTGTTCCCGCAACTTTGGCGGTGTAGCCATTTAAGAAGTAATACATGGCTTGTTCTGGGGTCAGTTTAGAAATCGGTGGCAGCACTCCAAAAGCATCGGCGGCTAAGAAAATAATGTGCTTGGGGTGTCCGCCTAGACTGGGCAAACGCGCATTCTCGAGTTGGGTTAGTGGGTAAGCGGCTCGGGTATTCTCGGTCAGGGAATCAGAATTTAAGTCGAGTTCACGGGTCTGCATGTCAAAAACCACGTTCTCGAGAACCGTGCCAAAAGTGCGGGTGGTCTTGTAAATTTGTGGTTCGGCTTCGGCGGAAAGTTTGATCACTTTGGCGTAACAACCGCCTTCAAAGTTAAATACACCCATATCTGACCAGCCGTGTTCGTCATCGCCAATCAGGTCGCGTTCTGGGTCTGCCGAAAGCGTGGTTTTGCCTGTGCCGCTCATGCCAAAAAAGAGTGCCACATCTTCGGCTTTACCGATATTTGCCGAGCAGTGCATCGGCATGACATTACCGGCTGGCAACAAATGATTCAGCACCGTAAAAATACTTTTTTTGATTTCGCCAGCATAACTTGTACCAACAATAATCACCAGTTTGCGTTTGAGGCTAATGGCAATTTGGGTCTCAGACCTCGAGCCGTGGCGGTCTGGATTGGCTTTGAAACTTGGGGCGCTGATGACCGTAAAACTTGGCGTAAAAAGCGGGGTTTCGGCTTGTGGACAAGGAATAAATAGATTGCGGGCAAAGTGATTATGCCACGCATTTTCGGTCACGACCCGCACCCCTAGTCGGTAACGGGTGTCTGCGCCAGCAAAGCAATCTAAGACAAAGGCTTCTTGATTTTGGTAATGCTCGAGAACATCTTGGTGCAAGTTCTCAAATTTACTTTCCTCGAGTTCTTGTTGGTACGGGCTTGCCCACCAGATTTCTGCCCCAAAAATTGGTCCGCGAACCACAAATTTGTCTTTGGCACTGCGTCCGGTGTGCTGCCCGGTATGGGCAATAAAAGCCCCGAATCTCGAGAGCCAACCCTCACTGCGGCGCACCGCTTCTTCGATTAAGCGGGTGGTTGGCAAATTGTAATGGATGGCTTTAGCCGAGAATCCTTGGGTCTCGAGTGGTGTGGCACGGGTTGAATCGCTGTGCATGTGACTCCTTGGGGTGAAATTTATTTTTAGAACAAACGATTGTTAGGTAGAGTCTACGCGATGGGTGTGAAAACACGCAAGTCCAAGGTGTTACTGAAATAAGAACAGAGATTCGCGCAGGCTCAAGAATGGTTGTGTCTTAACGCCTTGGTTTGTACTACAATGCACTGGTGCAAGATATTTATCTCTCGAGATGGGCAAGGCTGCTAACCGATTATTGTTTAGAAGTTTCTCCTGGCGAAACCATTCTGATTCAGACCAATACGCTGGCTGAGCCTTTGGTACGGGTGCTGCACAATGCGATTTTATTTTGCGAGGCTTTTCCTATCTTTAGGATTGGTTATCCGGGGCAAACCATGGATTTCCACCAGTACGCCAAGGATATTCATTTGGACACCATTCCCAAAGCCGAAATCGAGCAAATGCGGCATGTGGATGCTTTTTTGCGAATCGAAGCTGAATCGGATTTACGCGGGTTAGAACGAATTAAACCCGAAAACCTGATGCGCCACCGTAAAACCCTAGGTCAAATCGGGGCAGCTAGAGCAGGTAAACGCGGCTGTATCACGCTTTTTCCAACCGAGGGCTATGCCAAAGCCGCCAACATGAGCCTAGAAGAGTTTGAACGTTTTGTGATTGGGGCAATGTTTCTTAATCTTGATGACCCTTGGCGTGGTTGGCTCGAGATTCGTGGAATGCAGGAACAACTGATTGAACGGGTTAAAAACACCCAAACGGTGCGAATCGAAGCCCCCGGCACAGACATTACTTTATCGGTGGCAGGTCGGACGTGGCGCAATTCGGATGGCAAACGCAACATGCCTTCTGGCGAAATTTTTACCAGCCCCATTGAGAACAGTGCTAATGGTGTGGTGCGTTTTACGATTCCCTCGAGTTTTTCTGGATTTTTGGTGTCTGGGGTCGAACTCTGGTTTAAGGATGGCAAGGTGATTAAAGCCAGCGCCGAAGAAGGTAACGACTATTTACAAAATGCGCTCGAGATAGATGAAGGCGCAAGGTTTTTAGGTGAACTTGGGATTGGTACAAATTTTGGGATTAACCAAGCCACCAAAAATATTTTATTTGATGAAAAAATTGGTGGTACAGCCCACCTTGCGATAGGCTCGAGTTACACCGAATGTGGCGGCTTAAATAAAAGCGCTTTGCATTGGGATTTAATTCTCGATATGCGAAAAAGCGGCAGAATCACCACCGATGGCACGGTTTTTCAGGAGAACGGTAAATTTGTATAAAACCCCCTCAAAACTCGAGGGGGTTGTACTGTTTCGGACTTTTTGGGTTTA
>JANNEE010000594.1:0-1617 GCA_031388325.1 Deinococcales bacterium | reverse complement strand
GAATATCATTCGAGCCATGCTTAGTGACAATTTCTGGCATATTTACTGGAATGAAAAACACATTGGCAATGCCGAAGACAACTCAATAATTCTGAAATACACTGATTTTGAACAGCCTTGGTCAATCACGGATGAAAACATACTTGGTCTGCTGACCAAAATTGCAAATGATTTCTTCTCAAATCCGCTTGATGTTCTTGGTACTCGAGTTGTCCTTGATTACAGCGACACAATTCAAAAACTCGGTGTTATTGAATTGAACGGAATTCAGATTTTTGATGATGTTATCCCTAAAATCAAACCAGCTGAATCCCCAGCACTCGAGCCAGAATTACAACCAATACTCGATGTCCCAGTCAATAACACCACAGCCCAACTCATCCCATTCAAAAACCTGTTTGCCAGCCCACTCAATCCACGCAAGCATTTCGACCAAGGCAAACTCGAGGAACTAGCAACTTCCATACTCAGAAAAGGCATTATTCAAAACCTTGTAGCTCGAGCAGTGGGTAACTGTTACGAATTGGCTGCGGGCGAACGCCGCTACCGTGCCACTGCATGGCTCATCGAACAGGGCAAGCTCACACCTGAATACTTAATGCCCGTGCGAGTCGAAGAACTGACCGACCAAGAACTACTCGAGTTAGCGATAGCCGAAAACGTACAACGAGCCGATATGCACCCACTCGAGGAAGCAGAAGGCTTCGCGGCTGCACTTGATGCCGGTAGCACCCTTGAGGGACTGGCAGCCAAAACAGGTAAAAGCCTTGGTGTAGTAAAGCAGCGCGTGGGCTTGGCAAAACGCCTAGTGCCAGAAGTCAAAGCACTACTAAGGGCAGATAGAATCACCTTGGGGCAGGCACAGGACTTCACCAAAGGCAGCCCTGAACGACAACGCGAATACATTGCTAAGAACACCAAGAAAGATGGCAGTGTCAGTATTAACACGATTTCTTATCACATGCTGGCAGATGATTTGAAAGTTAAAGATGCCATCTTTCCGCTCGAGCAATATAAAGGGGAAATTCTCGAAGATTTATTTGGTGACACCAGTACCTTTTTGGACAATGACCAAGCCCGAGTTTTACAGCAAGCCGCGATTGATAAACTTGCGCTTGACTTGGAAAAAGAGTTTAAGGCAGTAAAAATTGTGCATAGGGATGGTTGGTATGATCCAACTGCTTCCCAATACAACGCAGGTGAATGGATAGATGGGCTTGTGAAGTCTGACAAGCCAGCTAAACAGACCATTGCGATTATTCATGTTGAAGCAACTCTTAAATGCACCGTGTACCGTGGTTACGAGCAAAAACAGGGAAAAGTTGGCGAGAAACCACAACCCAAAGTTATGTTTGTCAAAACTGCTCTCGAGAAGGCTTTACTTGAGGAAAATCAATTCAAAACTGTGATTCTCTCTGATGCAGCGCTCGAGCGCATGGTGCATTTAGAACTCGAGGACGCGCTAGACAAAATTCATACTGAAATTGAAAACACAAGGATTTTGCACAAGTTGGTACAGACAGCCGTTTATGAAACTACATATTTGGGTAATGGCTATGTACGATTTACTGTGAATAACGATGATTTGTTTATTCAATCAGTTGACGAAGAAAACAT
>JANNEE010000570.1:0-4908 GCA_031388325.1 Deinococcales bacterium | reverse complement strand
GTAAATCGGCAAAAATCAGTTTTCCAGTGTCACGCCAAGAAATGATTCGCCCTGCCAGACTGACTTTTTCTTCAAGCCATTCCAAACCAGACTCGAGTGGTACAGGATGGGCGGCGTGCAGACCAGCCGCCGAATGCGTTTGGTTATAGGTATATGGAAAACGAGCAAAACCAGCATTCTCGAGGGCAGCAAGGTTATTCAGGCGTGACGCGGTTTGTTCATGGATTTCGGACATAAAACTCCTTAAAACAATTGTCGAATGTGGCTCGTAAAAACTTCTCGAGCAGCGCAAATGGACATGGGTTCAGGCGCAGCACTTAGCCGCGCAGTGGTTTTCGAGCAATCAGCAGCGCAATGCGTAGATTTGGTTTTTGCATTGGCGCATTCATGTACCCATTCTAAACCAATCTGGTCTCGAGTGCCAAGAACACATGGTCTCGAGTTGTCAGAACACATGGTCTCGAGTTGTCAGAACACATGGTCGCGAGTTGTCAGAACATGTTTTTATTGGACTGCGTAAGCGGTGGTGTCTATTCCTTCCATGGCTTCGCCAAGCATTTCCGAGACCATTTCGCGTACCTGTACAGTTTTCATGCCCATATAATTACCAGTCACACGAATATCGGCGCTGTTTGCCAGTTCAAGCTCGAGTTCAATTTCACCTAGATTATCGGTTAATCTTGGTTCTAAGGTGTTGCGAAGTTCCTCAAATAAGCCATCCCAATCAAAATAAGGCATGGGTTTTTCTTTGCCTTTCGAGTCAAACGAGGGCAGTGGGCGGGGAAACTTCAATGTAATTCTATTCATAAATTAAGTTTAGAATACGATGTAAACAGAATTTTAGTATGAGAGAAACTTAGCGTAATTGATTAGCAAGAGCAGTTAAGGCGCGGTGCAAATCCTTGACTGTGGTCTCGAGCGATAGAAGCGCATCATCTGGCAGTGAAGCAATTAAACGTCTTGATTGGCGCAAAGCAGTCTGGGCGCGTTTTTTATCGCCAAGCATTAAGCAGGCTCGAGCCAGCGCAAATTGGGTTACTGGGTCGTTGGGTTCTAGGTAAGCGGCTCGGCGTAAGACTTCTAGGGCAGCTTGTGGTTTGTTCTGCTCGAGATAATTAAGCCCTTCTAAGGTTTGGCTGTTTTGACTATGAACAACTGGTGGAGGGCTGTTTGGGTCTATTGGTGGTTCATAAGGTGGCAGTTCAACAGTGGCGTTGGCTGGCGGTGTTTCTTTGGTCGGTGGGCGACGTGGAATCTCGAGGGTCGGTTGCTTGGGCTTGAATTCCAAACTTGGGGTTTTGCTGACCCGAGGCATAAATTCCAAACTCGGGGTTTTGCTAGGGCGCGGCATAAATTCCAAACTTGGGTGTTTTGTGGTTGTACCCTCCTCAAACCATGGGACTCGAGCCAAATGCGGGGTCAGTTCGGCTTGCGAGACCCGTTGCCAAATAATTGCACCATCTTCAAAAACGGGTTGTAAATTGGCTTTTTCTAAAGTCTGCCGAGTCGGAGGTGGGTCAGAAGGTCCTAAGACTAACCAGCCGCCCATACTGAGCCGAGCCGCAAGGCGTTCATAGATTTTTTGCGCCGTGCGATTAGAAAAGTAAATCGTGACATTGCGACATAAAATTAAATCCATTTCTGATGGTACTGCCCAAGCATCGGCAATTAAATTCAGCAGTTCAAAGCGGGCATATTGGCGCACTTTTTCGTGCAGTTGCCAAGTATCGGCTTGTTGGCCGAACCAATGTTCACGCCACAAAATCGGCGTATCCCGAAAAGACCATTCGTTGTACAGAGCAGCTTTGGCTTTCTCTAAAATAACGGGGTTTAAGTCTGTGCCTAACACCTCGAGTTGCCAAGGTTGTTCGTTTAAGAATTCGAGTGCCAGAATAATCAGGGTATAGACTTCTTCGCCACTGCTGCACCCAGCCGACCAGAAACGCCATGCCCGACGAGGTAAACGCGACTGAAATAGACTTGGTAAGATGCGCTTTCGCAGCACCTGCATTTGCGGTTGAATGCGGTGAAAATGTGTTTCTGGAATCGTAAATTGGGCTGCAAAACGTTCCAGAACAAGTGGTTCAGACTCGAGCCAGACGAGCGTTTCTAAGGGTTCTTGGTTGCGCTCTAAGCTGAGTTGTAATAAAGACGCATGACTCTGGGTAACTTGATTACTTTTTAAGCGTAAGCCCGTGGCATTTTCAATGATTTTTAATAAACGTGATTCAAGGGCTTCCATTGTTAAGCCCGAATTAGCTCGCCAGGGTCAAAAACCTCTGGACTGATTAACGGCAGGGTTTCATCGGCAAAACGTACCAATTGTGAAGCCACTGCCCCTGAACTGGTGTTGATTTTTTCGATTTGTGAAGCCGCAATTTCAAGCGATTCTTCGACCGCATCGACCCACAGTAGAAACCGCCTAGGATGGGTTATTTCAACAAAATGATGCTCCAAACTAAGCAAAGCGGGGGCTTGAGCCAAACGTCCACGCGGGTCAACCACCGCCAAATTTGCCCCAGCCACGTTCAACACGCCAACTGTACCGCCAGATAAGCCCTCGATGGGCAACCAAGTGGCAGCCGTCAGGATTCTCGAGACGTGTTCGGCGGACAGCACAAAACGGGCTTTGTCGGTTCGGCAAATCAGGGCAAGCACGTCTTAAGTATACACGCCCTAGGGACAGTGTATGGGCTAATTTAGTCGCTGCTTGGGTTTTCGTTTGGCTTGAGGCAAATCCACCCGAGTGATACTCATGCTGGCATTGCGGTACTCAAGCTGCATTTTAATGGCTTTAGCTTTTTGCTCCACCAACAGCGCTCGGCGTAAATTGCTTTGGCGTAACTGCTCGAGTTCAGCCAGTTCTTTTTTGGTCATCAAAAACTCATTGGCTCGGGTCACTGCCCGTGATTGCTGACTGAGTTCTTGAATTTTGGCGCGACTGGCATCGAGATTGGCTTTTAATGCCTCGAGTTCTGCCCGCATTTTATCGGCGGCTGTTTTTGGGTCTACGCCAAAGCGTTTTAGAATCGCATCGAGTTTTAAGCCTTCGGTTTGCAGGGTCAGAAGTTGCTCTAAGCGTTCTAAGGCAAAGGCATCAAATCTTTTTTTGCCCTCGACCATCTGCGGCTCGAGCAGACCCAATTGTTCAAACGTGCGGACAGCACTGGCGGTTGTGCCTGCGATTTCTGCGAGTCTGGCTGGGGTTACACCTTGCTCGAGTTCGGTTGTGTAATCTTCTTTCATCATTTTTGATTGTACCGTTTTTGTCCCCCAAGCATGTAGGCAGCCTGTTACCCAAGCAGTAGTAGCCTCGTTGGGCGTATGCTTTTGGGGTGTCTGATTCTTCTTCCAGACCACCTGCTGGTGTCTTTGAACCTGTGCTGCAAGGCTTAGAGAAACGTTTTTTGTGGTCACGTTCTTATGCGGCTGGGGTCTTAAATGGCTGGTTCTGCTCGATGGGCGACAGTTTCTTAAACCCCGGAATTGTCCTGACCAGTTTTGCGGCAGCGCTGGCTGCGCCCAATTGGGTGATTGGTTTGCTGCCCGCCATTGCCGTGGGTGGGTGGTTACTACCGCAAATCTTTGTCAGTGCGGCGGTGCGCCATATTCCCAAAAAAGTAGATGTCTACCGTGCAGCCAGTTTGGTTCGCTCGACAGCCTTGGCTACGATTGTTTTATCTACGATTGTTTTTGCTTCGATGCCGCAGTTCTTGCTTGTAGCCTTTTTACTCGCTTTAATCGCCAATAGCCTTGCCAGTGGGGTGAGCGGCTTACCGTGGCTCGAGAGTGTCGGAAAAACCATTCCCGCTAAAGACCGCCCAAGATTCTTTGGGACTCGTAACCTTTGGGGTGGTTTACTGGCTTTGGGCGCGGGTTTTGCTATCAGGGCTATCCTCGGCTCGAGTCTGGTTTTTCCGTGGGATTACACTCTAATTTTTGCTTTGGGCGGGATTACCTTTAGTTTTGGTTATTACTTTTTTGGCTTGTCCGACGAACCACCAGACAACCCTGTGCAACCCAAAGCCACCAATATCTGGGATGATTTACTGGCAATTCCGCAAACCCTCGCTTCAAGCCCAGATTTTCGTTCTTTTGTCTTATACCGCGTTTTATTTGCTACCGCCACAATTGGCGATGCGTTTTTTACGGCTCATGCCCTTAGAAATGTGGTGGTCGGTAAAGAAGCTATCGGTACATTCCTCATCGCCGTGGGGATTATCGCCCCGCTATCAAATACCATTTGGACACGGGTCGCAAGGCAGTACGGCTCGAGACGAATCATTCGGATTGCGCTTGGGTTTAGTTTAGCTGCGCCGCTTTTAGCCTTTATGATGCCTAAAGGGGCTGGGATTTTCTTTGCACTGGTTTTTATTTGTCAAGCGGTTGGGAATACCGGCATCATGCTTGGTAATGCCAATTATATTCTATCTTTAGCCCCACCTGAACTTCGGGGCAAGTGGATTGGTACAAGTAACACCTTGGTTGGTATTGCCGTCTTTACGCCGATTATTGGCGGTTGGATGGCAGACCGTTTAAGTTACTTGCCTGTTTTTATCGTCAGTGCCACGCTCTATGCCTGTACCTTTTTGGCGGCGGCTCGGTTACGCCGTGATTTGTGATGACTCGAGTCAAGCTATTTGTGATGACTCAAGTCAAGCTGATTTGTGAGCCGTATCTCATGCTTTGTTGCTAAAATTGGGGCGTGCGTTACTCCGTGGCTTTGTTTCTACTGGCAAGTACCTTGATTGGGTGTTCTCGAGAACTCGACCAATTTGCGCCCCAGATTGTGATTGTACGACCCAAATCTGACATCACTCCAAACTCGAGTGTGACAATCGAAGGTTACGCTTGGGATGACAAGGGAATTATCAAACTGACGATCAACGGTAAAACTGATTTACTTGC
>JANNEE010000542.1:0-4863 GCA_031388325.1 Deinococcales bacterium | reverse complement strand
CCGCTCGGGTTGTATCAGCCGTTACCTCCAGTTCACGGCGTACAAAGTTCTGCACCCCATAAATTCGCCCATCACTATGGCGATACACACCAACCCCAATATGGGTGTAATTCTTATCGAGAATACTGGCACGATGCGGCGGGCTGTTCATCCATTGCTCCATTAAATTCTTGCCGGTTTCATCTGGATTGACTTCGTTAAAGGCAATGTTCTCACCCGCTCCAAAATCAAGTGCGCCCGCCTTATGCACCCGTTTAGAAGGCGTTTCAAAACCCAATTTATCCGATTCATGGGCAAAAAAATCCCTAACAGCCATGTCTTGTGCATGTAAACGAGCCGCCGCCCGAAGGCGAACATCGGGTTTTAAGGCGGGTAAACCTATGGCTGCCCGTTCACGATTTGTTCCCTCGAGAATAATTTGTTCAGCGCCTTCAAGACCAATGGTATTTGGCACAGGTGGCAGAGGGTCAAAAGCCAAAGCAGCGCTTGCTATGCCGATTAGCAACACAAAAATTCTTTTCATGGGCTTTAGTCTACCGCAAATTTTGATTTCTCGAGATTCTGCTACTCGAGCTTTAGGCATTTGAAAATACCTGACAAATTCATCTCGAGCCGCTACAATGCTTAGGTTGTCAGGAGTTGTATGAGTAAAGGTCGTGTATTAGCCGCCATGTCCGGTGGTGTGGATTCAAGTGTGACCGCCGCGTTATTGCGTGATGATGGTTATGAAGTGATTGGCGCAATGATGCGTTTTTGGCCCGATCAAAAACGGGTTTCTACTTTTGATTCATGTTGTTCGCCCGACGCGGCTTATGAAGCGCGGCGGGTAGCCGATCATCTTGGTTTGCCTTTTTATTTACTCGATTACCGCGAGGTCTTTGAGGAAAACATCATTGCGCCATTTGTCCAAGAATACCGTGAGGGTCGCACGCCCAATCCGTGTGTACTTTGTAACAGCAAAGTCAAATTTGATCATTTGGTCAAAAAAGCCCAGATGCTGGGGTGTGATTTTGTGGCAACGGGTCATTTTGTGCAACGCCGAGACAATGGTATTCAACCCGAATTCCACCGAGGCAACGACCCACGTAAAGACCAGACCTATTTTTTGTGGGGAACACCAAGAGGGGCGCTCGAGAAGGTACTTTTTCCAGTTGGGCATCTCGAGAAACCAGCCGTGCGAGAACTGGCTCGGCAATACGGTCTTATCACTGCCGAAAAAGCTGAAAGCCAAGACATTTGCTTTGTGCCGAACACAATTAGGGACTACATTTCTGAGCGCATCACGCCAAAAACAGGTGAAATTATAGACATGAATGGCAAAGTGGTTGGTGAACACGAAGGCACACAGTTTTACACCATCGGGCAGAAAAAAGGCATGACCTTATTTCAAAGCCATCTCGAGCAGTTTATTGTGCGAATAGATGCCACCAATAACCAAATTGTTGTCGGTAGCAAAACCGATTGCAGCAGCCCAACACTCGAGGCGCGGGGGGTGAATTACCTTGTTGACCTTGAGAACCTGCCCACCAACCTTGAAGCCCAAGTACGTTACCGAACTGCGCCCGTACCAGCCAAATTGACTCGAGCCGATGCCAAGAGTTTTAGCCTAGAATTTCTTGAGCCTCAATTTGCGGTTACACCCGGGCAGAGTGTGGTGCTTTACAGTGGTACACGCTTACTTGGTGGTGGATGTATTACTTAAGCGCGCGTTGTCTGTGCAACTTAATCGCTAAAATAACTGATTCTCGAGTAGATTAGGTCATGTATCGTCAACGTCTGATTGCACCCGGTCCTGTAGAAATTAGTCCTGCTGTTCAATTGGCACTGGCAGGTCGTCAATTGCATCACCGCAGTCCCGAGGCAAAAGCCGTGGTCAAACGCGCTCGGGAGTTGCTGCGAATTGTGGCGGGTGTCTCTGAGGCGGTCGAACCACTGATTCTGACGAGTAGTGGCACAGGGGCTTTTGAAGCGGTTCTGACCAGTTTGGTGGCTCGAGAAGACAGTGTTTTAAGTATCAGCGCTGGCAAATTTGGCGAGCGTTGGGCAGATATGGCAAAAGCTCTTGGCTATAGCCTGCAAGAAACACGGCTCGAGTGGGGAACAAGTATTTCTATTGGTGCAGTAGAAACACTAATTAAAGCAAACCCTAATGCCAAGGCACTTTTAATTACCCATTCAGAAACCAGTACGGGAGTGCTGCATGACCTCGAGCAGCTTGCCAAAGCTGCCAAGGCAATCAACCCTCAAATTCTACTACTGGTAGATGCGATTACCAGCCTTGGTGTCGCCGAACTCAGGCTCGAGCAATGGGGCTTAGATGCGGTGATTAGTGGTTCACAAAAAGCCACGGGCGCACCTCCAGGGCTGGCTTTTGCTTTTTTAGCCCCTTGTGCCTTAGAGATTCTAAATTCAAGTCAACATACTGGTTATTACTTTGATTTACGCCGTGAAATTAAGGTACAACAAAGTGGTGAGACTGCCTTTACCCCAGCCATCAACTTAATTGTCGGCTTAAATGCAGCGCTCGAGCCAATTGCCGCCGAAATAGAAGAAGCGGGTCTCGAGAGATGGTGGGCAAATAAAAAAGCCCTGAATGATGCACTGCTGGCTTGCGCCATTGCCCTTGGCTGTCGCAGTTATGCCAGTCTTCCAAGTCCAGCTTGTGTGACGCTTATTCCGCCCGACCCAATTAGTGGACGTGAGCTTTGGGCAGCCCTCCTAAAACGTGGCGCTCGGGCGCAGACTGGACAAGACGCAATTAAAGACCAAATTGTACGCATCTCTTTTATGGGTCATTTTGACAGGTACGATGCCCTGAGTTTTGCTGGTTTACTCGAGGAGGCGCTGCAAGACTGTGGGGCAAAATTTACTCGAGGGGCTGGAGTTGCGGCGCTCTGGACGACATTACCAAAATAACACCCAAACAGCCTCGACCAAAGAATGGGGACTAAACTTGCCCTTGGCAGGGGCGGCTGTGTGCGCCGTCACACCCCAAAAAATGCACAGCCATGTCATGATGATGTCAGTTCTTATGGCAAACCGTAAACCAGACCCAAGTAAAACTCAGGAAAACGAGGAAAATAGAAGTATGACTCCAAACCAAGGCGAAATCGAACAGACCTTTGCACTGCTTGGCAATAACGAGCAAATGGTTTTGCGATTACGCAGTGGGCTGGTGGACGGACACCGCCACAGCCTGCGCGAAGTCAGCACTTTTCTAGGCACAAGCCGAGCCACTGCCCGTAGTCTCGAGTGGCAGGGCTGGCAGAAACTCCAAGCCCACGCCCAAAATAACCAAATCGCCTCGAGCAGTGTGCAGTATATTCTCGAGCGTTGCCGAATTCGCAAATCAGGTAGTCAAAATTAACGTACAATCTGAGTATGCGATTCCTTGTATTAAGCCTTAAAGGTGGGGTTGGCAAAACCACCACAGCGATTCACTTGGCTGGGGCATTAGCAACAAAGGGTAAAACCTTATTGGTGGACGCTGACCCCGCCCAAGGAGCGCTCGAGTGGGCGGCTCGAGGTAGACGAACCCCTGCGGCTTTGCCATTTGATGTGGTCTTGCCCGATGATGCCAAACCAAAAAAATATGACTTTGTGATTTTTGATACCAGAGCGCAACCCAAAGCCAAGACACTGGATGAATTTACCCATAAAGCCGATTTATTGATTGTGCCTTGCAGTCCCAGTGCTTTAGCCCTCGAGACGATGCCGCGTTTACAAGAAGAACTTTTTGGGCTGCCTTTTCGGGCATTGATTACCTTAGCGCCCCCTGCCCCAAGTAAAGATACAACTCGAGCCGAAAGGCGCTTAAATGAACTGGGTTTCCCACGTTTTGCAACCATTATGCGGCGTTATGCTGCCCTCGAGAAAGCGGCTGTAGCGGGTTGTTTGGTTCGTGATGTGCGCGACCCTCGAGCAAGTCTGGCTTGGGCGGATGCACTGGCACTGGCACAGGAAATCACCAAATAAGAACCCCACTAAATTAGTGGGGTTCTTGAAGAAATTTATTTTTCCATATACACCAGTAAATTCTTGTTCTTTGGAGCTTCGGCTTGACCATTATTGAAAGTCTTAAACCCCTCAGCTTCGAGACTATAGGTATAATTTCCAGTCTCGAGATTACCAAATAAGAACGGGGTAACGCCTCGGCGCAATTCAACCCCATCTTTATAGAGAATAACTGTGGCATTGACAGGGGCTTTCCCTGCGGTTTCGGCTAAAACCCGCACCCGACACGGGCATTTGGCATTGCTGGCGTTGCTTAAACCTTGTGCCACCGAAATTTTGCGTTTGATACTCAGTCCGTTCGGGGCTTTAACTTCAAATTCGTACTGACCGACAGGTTGGGTCGGCACATAATACGACCACGTACCATTACCATCCACACCAATACTGCCATCAAGCGCCCCGTTCTTGAGGACTTCAAGGTTTGAACCCGCCAAACCTGTTCCCTCGAGAATAAAATCTTGGGCATCAAGCGCTTCGGCTTGGGCGGGATAAGAAAAAGCAAAACCACCTGTAGCAGCGTTGCCACTGGGAATCAGTACCCCAGCCGCCGCCGCTAAGCCAATTAAGCCACCACCAATGGCAATCATGATTGGTTTGCGCTTACGACCCATGCTCATTGAAACTGCACCTGCCACAAGCGTCCCTAAGCCCAGCAGTAATAACGGTAAAAACATCATTGTGTTCATTTTTCTCCTTGGTTAAGTCCGAGTTTTTGTAACCCGAGCATTCAATACTGGCAGTGTACCTAAAAAACACTAGGGCGGATGCACCCTCTCGAGCAGTAGGCGGATGCACCCTCTCGAGCAGTAGGCGGATGCACCCTCTCGAGCAGTAGGCAATGCACCCTCT
>JANNEE010000530.1:0-2157 GCA_031388325.1 Deinococcales bacterium | reverse complement strand
TTTGATTACTGGTAAAATAAGTGGGTAAGCCGCCTGTGCTGCCTGTGCTGTATGCTCCAAGGTATTTCAGGGTTGTACCTGAAGGCAAGGTTTGTACGCCAAGCGATTTTTTAGGGGTTCGGGCGGCGGTGCTTAGGGCTTGAACTGTTTGGTCGTTTAGACTTAAAGAAACTTGCCCTTGGGTAATCGGTACTTCAATTAATTCACTGCTTAAACCAATGTAGTTGACCTTGATATAAATTTTATTTAGGTCGGCTGGGATATTTATTTTTTGGTCAAAGATACCATTTGCATTGGTTAAGCCACGCAATACTTCTTTTTCGCCAACTTCTTGGAGGCTATCGCCTAAGTCAACTTGCCGCTTGGTTTGATAAATCACAATTGGGGCAGAGACGGCTTTTACGCCTGCGGCAACGGCTTGAATTTTAACTTGTACATCTTGGGTGGTTGAATAGTTGAATACCACTGTATTCGGAGGTTGGGGTTGAGTTTGCTGGCAAGCCAACAATCCAAAAGCCAAAGTAAACGAGGTGACAAGAGAAAAATATTTCATAAATAGCTCCTTTTGAGTTCCACCTCAAGCTGTGAAATTTTCACAACCAATCTTGGGCTAATCTGGTACTCTATTATAGTGCTAGCACTTAATTTTCAAAAGGTTTGTGCAAAAATCACACAGACCCTCAAAAGTCAAAAAAATACTTGGGTCTTTTTTATTGTCTTTTTAACTGTCTTAAACGTTGGACTACATTATTTTTTAATTCCGAGTCTAATTCCGAATCAGCAATCGCACTTGCCTTATTGGGATTTACTCGAGCGACCCAATTTAGACTGGATTAGCCCCGACAAAAATCCGCAATTACACAACGGCAAGTGGTTTGAAAACAAAAAAGCCCAAGCCCAAATGCCAATTTCTATTTTGCCAAATCAGCCATATCAAATTAAAGCTCAGGTCAACTTAATGCCGCAAGGAAAATTGAAACTTTGGTTTAATACTCAACAAACTGGTTTACCGCATAAAAGCCAAATGGTACAACTCGAGCGTTTAGGGCAGAAAATTAGAGTGACGGCTTGGAAATACAATCGTTTTGGGCAGGCTCAGATTCTCGAGGTGGCGCAGGTAAAAGCCTTAGCCCAGCAAGTTGTCGAAGTACAAATAGCGACTCGGCACTTTGTTGTTAGGGTCAATCAGAATTTTCTTTTTACGGCTCCGCTCAGTTACCTTGGAGGGATTCCTGGGATTGGTTTAGAACAAGCCGCCCTCGAGGAAATTTACCTTGGGGCAAACGACAAACCACTTCCAGCCCTAGAAGAGGTGCGTGGACTTGAAGGTACAGATTGGCAAGTACGAACTGGAACTTGGCGAATCAAAAAAGCGTTTATCGAACAACTGGACACTCAAAATTATGACCAATTGTTGGTCTTTCAAAAGCCATTTGAGGACACTAAACGGATTGAACTCGAGGTCAATGGGGCTGGGGCTGGATTGGTTTTTGCCATGCCCCAAGCTGACCAAACCGCCTTTGCCCATCTGGTACGCCTGAGCGAGGACGGCAAAGTGATTTTCTGGGGGCAGTTTAACCAACGGCAAAAATTTATTGGGCTTGGTAATCAAACCATTACTGCTCGAGATAAACAACATTTTGGTCTTGTGTTTTCGGCTAAAAGCTATGCGATTTTTTTGAATGGACAACTGATTGCCAAAAATATTCCAATCACTAACTCAAAAGGCTTTCTGGGCTTAACCACATCACTAAGTAGCGCCCAGTTTCTAAGACTTCAGCTTGGCAATTCTCAATTGATTCCCCTAAGGCGGTAAATATGAATCGTAACTTAAAATTTATCTGGTTAGTGTTTATCTCGAGTCGCTTGCTGGTAGCAATGGCAGCCCTGATTGGGCAAATGATTTTACCGATGCCTCAAGCCGAAGGGTTTTACCGCACCCATCCAGAAAATCTAATGCTTGATGCAGCAGCCCGTTGGGATAGTGGTTTTTACCTCGAGATTGCCAATATAGGCTATCGTTTTAGTCTTGGTGAGATTTCCAATGTGGCTTTTTTTCCGCTTTACCCACTTTTGATTGCTTTTTTGACCCCTCTGGTGGGTGATGCTGTGGTAGCTGCTGTTTTGCTCAGTCACTTTTGTTTTTTATTGGCACTG
>JANNEE010000194.1:0-5006 GCA_031388325.1 Deinococcales bacterium | reverse complement strand
ATTCTATGCGTATACTCGAGAACAATGCAAAAGCCTTTGATTCTAAGCCTAATGATAAGTTTAAGCGCCCTGAGTTTACAAAGTTTCAGTGCCTCAAGTCCGACTTTACTGGCTATTGGCGACATTGCCACTTGCGGCAATCTTGGGGCGTTTATTACGGCGGAAATCATTCAAAAAGAACTTGGAAAAAACCCAAACGGCAAACTGGCAATACTGGGCGATATTGCTTATGAGCGCGGCACGGATGAAGAATTTAAGTGTTATGACGCAGCTTATGGACAATTTAAGGATATTTCTTATCCATCCCCCGGCAACCACGAGTATTACACCCCAAATGCAACTGGGTACTACAAGTATTTCGGTACTCGAGCCGGAAACCCTAAACTTGGCTATTACACTTATAAATTCGGCAACTGGCGGGTTTATGCCCTGAATAGCAATTGTAATTACATTGGCGGGTGCGATTCTAACAGCCCTCAAGTCAAATGGTTAAGACAAACGCTGCTGACCAACCCAAGTCAGTGCAGCCTAGCCTACTGGCATCACCCTCGGTTCTCGAGTGGACGACATGGCAATACGCCCTTTATGCAGGATATTTGGGCGGTACTGGCAAAAGCTGGTGTAGAACTTGTCCTTGCAGGACATGACCATACCTATGAGCGTTTTGCATCGCTAGACGAAAATGGAAAACCCAACCTCAAAGGGATTCGTTCTTTTGTGATCGGTACGGGTGGACGTAAGTTATACGCTTTTACTAATCCACACCCGCACAGCCAAATCAAACAAAATACTACTTTAGGCGTAAGCAAATTTGTCCTCGAGCCAAATGGCTACAGTTGGGAGTTTTTGGCAGCCAAAGGCTCGGATTTCAAAGATAGTGGTAATGGAAAATGTTATTAAGAAGTTTAAGAGTTAAGAAAGAGCAGGGACGGCTGAAGTGACGGCTTGATTGCTTCTTGGTCAGACAAGACTGAGTAAGCTGGTTTCGTTTAGGGTTTGCAAAAAAATATCGACCAACAGGGCATCAAGGGTGATCCCTGATTGGCGCTGTAACTCGAGAATCGCGGCTTGGGTTGTCCAAGCACTTTTATAGGGGCGTTCGCTGGTCAGGGCATCAAAGACATCCACCACCGCAAATAAACGGGCTAGGTACGGTATCTGTTCCAACCTTAAGCATTCAGGATAGCCACTGCCATCGGTGCGTTCTTGATGGTACAAGACAATATCCAAGGTGGCTTTGGGTAAGAATTCTAAGCCTTGGAGCATTTGAAAACCGATGGTTGGGTGTTGACGAATCCAAAGCCATTCGTCCGGCGAAAGTTGACCGGGTTTAAGCAGCACATGGTCTGGCACAGCCACTTTGCCAATGTCGTGCAGCAAAGCACCCCATTCTAGGGCTTGGAGTTGGTTGTCCTCGAGTTGCAGCGCCCTACCAAAGCGCATGGCGAGTTCTAAAACCCTGTCGGTATGACCTTTGGTTTCAAAGTCGCGCATCTCGAGGGCAAGTCCTAGGGTTCTAAAAGTCTGCGCTCGGGTATTCAGCACTTCTTGAATCGCCTCAGCACGTTCCATCGCACGGGTTAAACGCCCCGCAATAAATTCGGCAATTTCGCGGGTGTTGGCAGGAAAAGGCATGGGATGAGAAAAACTAGCCGCACTTAAAAAAGCCCGAACCCGACCACCCAAGTGAACAGGGGCTAGTAAACCTGTGCGAAAACCAAATTTTTGCAACTCTGGTTTGGCATCAGCTAAAGTTTGGTAATCGCTCAGTAAGACCATTTGACCAGAATTAATCGCTGAATTAAAAATGCCTTGCGCCGATACTGGCTGGGTTTGACGGTACAATAAAAACCCTTCTGGCACTTCCCCCAAAACTGCCAGTGGTCTGACCATTTCGCCATCTAAGGCAAAATAGACCGCCGCTTCTAAACCCGTTAAATCAAGTAAGGTTTGCATTCCTAGGGTAGCAATGGCTTGTTCATCGTCGAGTTGTTCTAGGTCGCTGGAAAGTTGCGCCAGTTTTGCAAAAGCATCGGCGCGTTGCTGAGCGGTTTGCAGCGCTTCCAAACGAACCAAAGCACTCGATAAGGCTTCGGCAATGGCGGTCAGAATATCTAAATCCACGGGCAGTAAACGGTCCCTATCGCCTAAAGTATCGGCACACAAAACCCCAATAACTTGGGTGCTTGTACCTTGACGAATTGGCGCACCAATGTACGCCCCTTGCTCTAAAGTACGCATGGTGTACGCCTCGGGCAGTTGTGCCGCAAATTCTTCGACCCGTGGTTGTCCAGTATCAAGCACTTGCCAAGATAAACCACGTTCTCTGGTCAGCGTAAGCCCAATCGTCTCTTCGGCTAACATGCCACTGCACCAAGCTGGACGCATTTGCGAGCGGTCTGGATTTGCAAGCAGCACCGAAGCACTCGAGGCATGGGTGGCTTTTAAGGCAAATTCAGTCGAGATTCGGTAAAGTTCTTGCTGGGTTTGGGCTTGACGCATGCTGAATGAAACTTGGGCGAGAACTTCTAAAGCTGCCCGTTCGCGCTCTAAACGCATATGGGTGCGTTCACGCTCGAGTCTTGCGCCAAGCGCCGCCGCCACTTCTGGCAAAATAGGACGTAAATCCACCCAAGGGGCTGAGCGGTAAATCAGGGCAATACTGCCGATTAACTCACCTGCCACCCGTTGACCGACCAGATGAGCTTCGCGGAAACCAAGGCTTTCGATCAGTTTGTATTTACGATGAATTCGGGGTTCGGCAAAAACAACCCTGACGGTTTCACCACGCAAAAAAGCCGGTTCTTCTTCGGTGAAATCGCCAATCCGAATTGGTTCAAGCAGTTCTTTATTGACCCCAGAAACAGCTAAAATTCGGTAGCCATTGTTTTCTTTGGCTCGAAAAACCGCACCGTCAGCCCCATTATCTAAAGTTAAGGCTTCGAGCATCACTTGATACAAATCGTCGCTGGTGGTGGCATCACCAATGGCACGCAAAGAGCGGCTTAAAATACGTTGTCTAATCAGTTCGGCTTCGCGCTCGGTGACATCTTTGATAATCGCAATAATGCCCTCGAGCGCATTGTTATTATCAAACACAGCCCGAACACTGACCTCTGCCCTGAAACGTTGCCGATTTGGTTTTTGATGCCACATCACACCGCGCCAGACATCACCACTTAAGACCGTTGCCCAACCTTCATCTTGGGAAGCGCTGACACTCGAGCCGATTAAATCCACCAATTTACGCCCCAACATTTTGCGGTGACTAACTTCGTACAAAGATTCAGCCGCCGTATTGAGCATCACCAAGTTCAACTCGGCATCGGTCAGCAAAGCCGCTTCGCCAAGTGCATCAAGAACAGGGTAAAAAGAGTCAATCAAGAAATCACACCCAAGTTATCGTAACATCTTTTGGTGTCTGCGACTGTGTAAAAACCCGTCAAGGGCGAATGCACCGCACGTCAATGTCGCTATATGCCACTTCTTGGACAGCTTCAAAAGTTCCGTCACGCACCCCCTCGAGCAGTGCCGAGAATAAAACTGTGCGTTCACCCCAATCCTCGGCAGGGACTTGATGAAAAAAAAAGTTCTTGACCAAAGCTCCAAACTGGCGAATTCTAGCCAAAGCAAGCGGCATGGTTAGGCGCTCAAATGCCAAGTCCAAAAAATCTATGGCGCGGATGCGTCGTCTGGCAGCCTCTAAAAGTGCGCCAAGTCCGCTCGAGACTGGTTTGGACTTGCGTGGCAAACGAATCTCGGGAACACGGGGAAGCATCACCAAAGACTGACAAGCCCGTTGGTCTTTTAGAAAAGAAATTGCGCCCTCGAGTTTGGCAAGGGCTTGCACCCCTTCAAGCACATCTTCAAGGCTACTGTCGGCACTGTCGGCATCATCCTCGAGAACAATTCGAGGGGCTTTTGGCAATAACAACCGCGCTTTTAATTCAATCACCCCAGACAAGTGCGGCAATGCCTCGGAAGCCAGTTCAAGCGCCTCATCTGGCGGTAAAACCGCCTTGACTTGGGTGTAGCGCAAAAGTACAGCCCGAGTCAACTCGAGCAGAGGTACGGCACTGGGCAGAATATGTTCGGAGCGCAGGGCAGCAGCCAGTTCGGGCAGTGTGCCTTCAAAACCCGTAAAACGCGCCACAAAGGTGGTTTCAAAAATCATGGGTTGCGGCTGTCCAAACCAAGCAGCCCAATCGCTTCACGAACCTCAATCATGGTTTCTTGGGCAATCGCACGGCAATAATCCGCCCCAGAAACCAGTGCATCGGTCACTTCAGACGGGTGTTCACGCAAATAGGCAGCTTTGGCTTGAATCGGTTCTAAAGTAGCCCAAATGCCTTCCATTAAAAGTTTTTTGCAATCCACACAACCAATCCCAGCCCTGCGGCATTCGGTATCCACCATTTCTATACTTTCTAAACTCGAGAAGAGCTTATGGTAGGCAAAAATCACACAAACTTCTGGGTTGCCGGGGTCATTGCGCCGTACCCGTTGTGGGTCAGTTGGGGCAACCCGGATATTCTGCCAAATCGTCTCTTTTGGCTCGAGAACCCCAATCGTGTTGTTTTTGGACTTACTCATTTTGCCCGCACCATCCAAACCCGGAACTCGAGCCGCGCCTTGGTCTATGCTGGCTTTTGGTTCTGGGAAAATTGGTTTGTCTGGGGCAAAACGGTAATTAAAACGCCGTGCAATTTCTCGGGTCAGTTCGATGTGCTGAATTTGATCTTCGCCAACCGGAACAGTATCGGCTTTGTACAAGAGAATATCGGCGGCTTGCAGCACTGGATACATTAGTAAGCCAGACAAAATACTGTGCTGTTCGGACTTATCCTTAAATTGGGTCATCCGCTCGAGGTCGCCCAAAGGGGTTTGGGTGGTAAAAACCCAACCGAGTTCAACATGTTCACGCACATGCGACTGGGCAAACAGGGTAATTTTATTCGGGTCAAGCCCAGCCGCCATATTTGCCAGTGCCGCCTCGAAGGTTAAAC
>JANNEE010000472.1:0-2483 GCA_031388325.1 Deinococcales bacterium | reverse complement strand
GGCGCAAAAGTTTTTGCGTATTCTAAAGACGACCCAAAACTGGCAGCTAAGCACCTTGATACTGCCCTCGAGAAAGTATTTGCTGAAAGCCTCATGGTGCAATTTCAAGCCTTTGTGCTTCGGGCAGATATTGCTGCAATGCAAGATGATGCCGCAACGCTTAAACAGTACGTGCTGGCAGCAAAAAACTTAAGTCTCGAGGAAACGGATGAAGTCGCTGCCGACGTACAGCGCTTAGCTGAACTCGAGGAAATTCTGAATCTGTAAAGTCAGTGTTTATAAATTGTTAGTTTAACAGGATACAGAATATAAACATTGATATTTTTGCTTGACATAATAAGCTATTCCTTTTATTATGTCTTTGTTCTAAACAAACGATCAATTATTCTCGAGAAACACCTGTCTAAAATCGCTTATGCACTTGGTTAAACAGATTGCCAAGACAACCTCAACTTGGAGTTTTCATGACTGAACAAAATTTTATTCATATTCGTGGAGCAAGAGAGAATAACCTCAAAAATGTATCTATAGATATTCCCAAGAACCAAATTACGGTCTTTACGGGTGTGTCTGGCTCGGGTAAGTCGAGTTTGGTCTTTGATACGATAGCCGCCGAAGCTCAGCGCCAATTAAACGAAACCTTCACCAATTTTGTACAGGGTTTTTTACCAAGTTATGGGCAACCCGATGTGGATTCAATCGAGAATCTAAATGCCCCAATTATCATTAACCAAAAACGGGTCGGTGGCGGTTCTCGCTCGACCATGGGAACATACACCGATATTGCTGGGCTTTTACGCTTGCTATTTTCCGTTGCCGGTACACCTTCGGCTGGGGCAGCTTTTGTCTATTCGTTCAACACCCCGCAAGGTATGTGTCTCGAGTGCGAGGGGATTGGTAAAACCGTGCAGCTAGACTTGGAGCGCTTTTTGGATAAAACCAAGTCCTTAAATGGCGGGGCGTTACTGCATCCAGAATTCAAGGTAGGCAAATGGATTTGGAAAATCTACACAGAATCCAAATTTTTTGACAATGATAAGCCAATCGAGCAGTACACTCCTGAAGAAATGCAAATTTTGTTGTATGGAGCAGGAAATCATAAGGTTGCCTTCACTGATTTTAATTTGAAGTACGAAGGTTTAATCGAGCGTTTTAATCGTTCGTACATTGCCAAAGATGCAGCAGCCATGTCTGAGCGTAACCGTGCTATTTTCGAGCAATTTGTCAACACCCAAGTCTGCCCAGTTTGTCATGGGGCAAGGCTTAACCAAACCGCCCTCGAGTCTAAAATAAACGGCTTAAACATCAGTGATATGTCAAATCTCGAGGCAACAAAACTAATCGAAGCATTACAAGGTTTAACCGACCCCACGGCGGTAAAAGTGGCGGCTAAACTGCTTGAACGGCTTGAGCATTTGGTACAAATTGGCTTAGGCTACCTCAGCCTGAGCCGTGAAACCGCCACGTTATCGGGCGGTGAATCGCAACGTATTAAAATGATTCGGCATTTGGGTAACAGCTTAACCAATATGCTTTATATCTTGGATGAACCAAGCGTCGGCTTACATGCCAGAGATGTGGCACGTTTAACGGGTTTACTGCGTCAATTGCGTGACAAAGGCAATACGGTATTGGTGGTCGAACACGACCCAGATGTGATTAGTGTAGCTGACCATATTGTGGATATTGGACCCAAAGCTGGTTCGCACGGTGGGACAGTGGTTTTTGAAGGTACAGTGGCAAAATTACTCGAATCAGACACACTAACAGGGCGATTCCTCAAGCAGCACTTACCAATTAAACAAAAAACCCGTAAGCCAACAGGATTTCTCGAGATTAAAAACGCAAACCTGAATAACCTCAAAAATGTTTCGGTCAGTATTCCAACTGGGGTTTTTACCGTCGTGACTGGTGTGGCTGGAAGTGGCAAAAGCACCCTGATTAACGATGTTTTTCTTACACAGCACCCAAACGCAATTGTCATAGACCAGTCTCGAGTCACCACTTCGGTGCGGTCTGCCCCAGCCACGTATACCGGAATCATGGACGAGATTCGCAGTATTTTTGCTAAAGCCAATAAAGTCAGCCCATCCCTTTTTAGTTTTAATTCGGCTGGAAGCTGCCCCAATTGCAATGGTCTGGGCGTGGTCTACACCGACCTTGCTTTTATGGAAGGCATTAAAAGTCATTGCGAAGTCTGCGATGGCATACGCTTCAAACCAGAGGTTCTCGAGTACAAATTACGCGGCAAAACCATCAGCGATGTCCTTGAGATGACGGTAGAAGATGCACTTGAGTATTTTACAGAAAAGAAAATCAAGGGAGTGGTTCAAGCCATGTCCGATGTTGGACTTGGGTACTTAAAACTCGGGCAGCCACTCAGTACGGTTTCTGGTGGCGAAGGGCAACGCCTCAAACTCGCCACCGAACTGCACAAAGCGGGAACGGTTTACGTGATGGACGAACCAACTACGGGTTTGCAT
>JANNEE010000468.1:0-5306 GCA_031388325.1 Deinococcales bacterium | reverse complement strand
GAAAGCACCAAGGCAGCCGAAAAATCCGACTCAAGCGCCCCATACACCGCTAAAGTCATGGTGCGGGTGCTGCCCTCGAGTGAACCTGCAAAAAGAATGGTTGCACCAAATTCGCCTAATGCCCTTGTCCACGTTAAAACAATCCCCTCGAGGAGGGCTGGTCTGAGTAAGGGCAAAGTAATTCGTTGTAGCACAATTGTTTCGTTAGCACCATCTACCCTTGCTGCATTTTCAAAATCTGGGTCGAGTTGCACTAAACCCGCCCGAACCGTGCGAATATAATATGGGGCTGCCACAAAAAGTTGTGCCATGACCACAGCCGCAGGGGAAAATGCCAATTGTACTCCAGCCATCTCGAGTCCAGAACCCAGAAAACCATTGCGCCCAAAGGTCAGCAGTAATCCTAGCCCAGCCACAACGGGCGGTAACACCAAGGGCAAATCTAGGGCGGCATCCAAGGCTTGTTTGCCCCAGAATTCAAACCGCGCCAGCAAATATGCCACGGGCGTTCCAAAGATAATCGTGATGATAACGGTTGTGGCAGTTGTCCAAGCACTGACCCGCAACGCCTCAAGGACTGCATTGCTCGAGATTGAACCCAAGCTAGAAAAACCCCGTAAGAGAATAATCGCCACAGGCAGCAGCAAAAACACAATCAGCAATAATGCCATCACCAGTAACCAGACTGGTGCTTTAGTATTTATAGTTTTTTGAGAAAACCCCATGACTGCAAGATACCTTGTGAGGCTGGACTAAGTACATACTGCATAAATTCCCTAGCAGCGATTAGATTCCTAGATTGGCGCACGACCCCAATTGGGTACTGGACAATCACGTTCTGGCGTTCTGGGATAGCAATTTGAATTAGGCTAGAACGAATTTCCGGGGTCGCATCGGTCACATAAACAATCCCTGCATCAGCTTCGCCTAGCCTGACTTTAAGCAACACTTGCCGCACATTATTTTCTTCAGAAACCACATTTTTAAGAACTCGAGCCGCAAAATCTGTGCCGTAGCGCTTGCTGTCCTCGAGTTTTTGCAAGACTTGTCGGGTGTAACTGCCAATTGGAACATTGGCTTGGGCAATAATCAGCTTTATATTTGGCTTGGCTAAATCGGCTAAGGTTTTAACCCGAGCCGCACCGCGTTTAGGCACAATCACAACCAAGCGATTTTGGGTAAAAATTAGGCTTTTCTCGAGAATTTTGCTCTGCTCGAGTTGGAGGTTGATACTCGGTTCGGCAGTCGCAAGGACATCGGCAGGAGCGCCATTTTCCAGTTGGGTTTTGAGGATTTGTGAACCAGCAAATTGAAATCGTACCTTTGTCCCTGTTTGTTGAGTAAAGCTCAATCCGATTTGGGTAAAGGCTTCGGTTAGGCTCGAGGCAGCAAATACGGTTAGGGTTTTGTCTTGGGCTTGGGTTGGTATAAGTTGGGTTAGGGTCAACAAAATTGCCATTAGGGACAACCGAAATAAAATTTTGTAGGGGCGACGGAGCTTCCAGCGACGGGGGTCTGCCCCTACGGTTGATTTGGCTAGAAATTCAAAATTAGGTTTCATTGGCTTAGGCAATCGGTTCTCGAGCAGGTTTCCCTGCGGCTCGAGCCAAGGGGCGGTCTGATTCGGGTGGCTTAGAATTTAGCTCGGTTTTGGTGTACAACTCTATCGCCACAGCGCGGCGCACTTCGGCTCGAGTGGCTTGCAGTCCGAGTTGGCTAAGGGTCTGGGCAATCCAAATTCGGTTGGGGAAACGCACCCCACTGAGCTTAAACGGGGCTTGGACAAATCGTCCAAAGCTGGTGTCAGATTCGCATAAATACATCATAAACAGTTTGCCATTTGGTTTTAGCACTCGAGCCATTTGTTCTAGGGCGCGTTTGGTGTCATGGAATTCGTTCAGGCTTGCGCCAACCACAACGCCATCAAAACTTTGGTCTGGGTACGGTAAGTATTCGACGTTGGCGTGTTCATAACTTATATTTTGGTTGTTGCCTCGAGCCACGGCTTTTTCAAGCATCGGTTTTGAGATGTCTATGGCTGTTACCATACCGCCAGCTTGGGCAAGAACCCGTGCATAATTACCTGTGCTTGTACCAATATCTAAAAAAGCCTGTTCGGCTTGCACCTGCATCCATTCGCGCAGCAAGGCAAATTCTCGTTGCAGAGAATAATTTTCTTGGGTCAGTAGACTCAAAGATTGTTCGCGCCATAAGTCATACATTTGGGCAGTCAAAGGCAAGAAGTTACTGCTTTGGGCAAGGGTGTAACTGGCATTTTTAGGCATTTTATTGACGATGGTCATTGAAAACAGTCTACATGGCTCTTGGTACAAAGACAGCACCTATCCACACTAAATTTCTCGAGACTGGGATTATTTATGTAGCTTCTAGTTCTTTGCTTTTCGTTCTGAACTTAATTTTTGAGCATATCAAAAGTTTTTGCGCAAACCGCATGACCCGCAAGTAATTCTTTGAAATGTATTTGCATCTTAGATTTTATTTCAATTGTAGCTTGACTTACTCTAAACTCGAAATAGCAAGATTTGCTCACTTCAAATGTCTTATTCATCAAACCTAATTTTTTCATTATTCTGTAGATTAGTTTACAATTTAAGTTTAGTAAAATTCTTAATTTTTAGAAAATACATCTTTCTAAACAGCATATTTTCAATTTTTAGACACTCGAGAAATTGTATAAACCTATTGAAGCGCCAAGCACAAGAAAATCTAAGTTTGGCTTACCAACCTTATTCAAAAGGCGATAACCTTGGACAGTAGGTATTCAAGATAACCTATGAATTGTATCTTGAAACTAATTTTTGCAAAACAGGTTTTATCAAAATGTTTTCATAAAACCTAAAATAGTTCGTTATAGATAGAATATCTTTCAGTAAGGCTCTGCCCTTGACATTTGACAAACCTTGTACGATACTAACCTTGTTCAAAGTCCGTACAAGGTTGCACAAGTCTTCAAAAGGAAACCATGACCAGCCAAACTATAGACACCACTCCCCTATTTACCGCCAGCGAAGTCGAAACTCGCACGAGCGTACCCGCAACCACCTTGCGGCAATGGGAACGGCGCTATGGTATCCCTAGTCCAGAACGCACTCCGAGTGGCTACCGTATGTACAGCCCTTTGGATGTCGAATGTATCGAATTTATCAAAAACCATATCCTTGATGGTATTCCCGTTTCGCGTGCCACCCAGTTATGGCGCGATGCCCCAAAAGCCCAAAACAACCAAGAACGAGTCCACCCTCGAGCCATGCCCGCCAGTCAGTTGGTCGAAGCCATGGTACTAGCAACTTTAGAGGGCGATATGACCAAAGCCGAAAAAGTCCTTGCCCAAGGTCACGCCACCATGCCTGTAGAGGATGTGGTCTTAAACATTATTCAGCCGTCCTTAATCGAAATTGGCGAAAAATGGCATCGCGGCGAAATTACGATTGCCCACGAACACCAAGCCACCAGTTTTATCAAAGGGCGAATGCTCCAACTCTTTGAAATGGCGGGCAGTCCAAGGGGCGGACCTGTGGCGGTTATTGCTTGTGGACCAAACGAGTACCATGAAATTGGCGCACTCGCCATTGGTATTTTTTTACGTCGGGCTGGAATCCGCACCCATTACTTGGGGGCAAATATGCCAATTGTGGATTTAGCCCGTTTCTCGAGGGAGGTCCGCGCCACAGCCGTGATGCTCTCGGTTGGCTCTGCCGAAAACGTAGATGCCTTACGCGCCCAAATTCATTTATTGCAAGAAGTCGTGCCAACCCTGGTGTTTGGCGGACGGGTCTTTAACGAACGCCCAAGTCTAGCCCAAGAACTCGGTGGTATTTACGTTGGCAACAACGCCGAACAAGCCCGCGATTATCTTTTAGAAGTGCTTGAAGCCGCCCAAAAGGGGTTTCAAGCATGACCCAAGCCCTCGAGACTGCCCGACCAAAAGTTTACCGCCAAGACCTCCACGCCGATGTAACGATTATTGGGGCTGGCTTTGCTGGACTCGTGGCTGGGGCATTACTGGCAAAACAGGGGCGTAAAGTGCGGGTTCTCGAGCGCGACATTCACCCCGGTGGTTGTGCGGCACGCTTTGAACGCAACCATGCTCTAGGAAAGTTCTCGTTTGCAGTCGGTGCAACCGTCTGTGCTGGACTCGAGCCAAATGGGATTTTACAAAACATCCATCAGCAACTCGGCATTACCCGCCAATTACCAAACCTTGACCCTGTGATGCGTTTGCACCTTGGTGAGCGCCAAGTACAAGTCAGTGGCACTCGAGCAGGCTGGAAAAACGAACTGTCACGCGCCTTCCCCGGGCAAGAAAAACAAAAACAAGCCTTTTGGTCAGAAATTCAAACCCTAGCCGACACAATGCACCACGCTGCCAAGCGCTTCCCAAGTATGCCTTGGAAAAGTTTACAAGATGTCTGGGATACTGCCCAAGGAATTCACCCCGGAGTCTTCAAGGTGCTGCTAAACTTAAATAACACGGTTGGTCATCTGCTCGAGAAACACAAGATTACCGACCCAGCCCACAAAGCCTTTATAGATGGTCAGTTGCTCGATTCAATGCAGTGTGTTTCTAATCAGTGCGCCCTGCCAAATGGCGCATATGCGCTCGAGGTCTACCGATTTGGCGCTCAGTATGTCCCGGGCGGATTAGCCAGTATTGCCGAGGATTTAGCCCAGTACATCAACAACCACGGCGGGCAAGTGCATTATGCAACTCGAGCCAGAAATATTATTGTTGATAATGAGCAAACCACAGGGGTCGAAACCCACGGGCGCAACTTTTTATCGCCCGTGGTGATTTCCACCGCCCCAGTTCAAGACACCCTTAAACTGCTACAAGACCACAAATTAGAACTAATCGAAGAAAAATTAAAAAACATGCCCGAAATTTGGGGGGCATTTACCCTGTACATTGGCATAAACGAAAATGTTTTACCCAAAGACACACTGCTGTTTGAACAAATTACCGATTATGATCAAAATGGCTTAACTCAAAATTTTTTAGTTTCAATCTCGAGCCGCGACGACCGTTTACGTGCGCCCGAAGGCTACCGCAGTATCACCATTTCGACCCATGTTAAGCCCGAACAGTTTTTTAACTTGAGCCAAGATGCCTATCGTGACCAAAAACAAAATCTCGAGTACAAGATTTTACAACGCCTCGAGAGGCTATTTCCCGGTTTTTCCGACGCAATTGTGTTTTTGGAAAGCGGAACGCCCCGTACCTATGAGCGTTTTACCTTGCATAGCCTCGGAAGGGTTGGTGGCATCCCACAAATGCCTCAGAGCGC
>JANNEE010000421.1:0-4809 GCA_031388325.1 Deinococcales bacterium | reverse complement strand
TCAAGTGGTTGGTCAACGTGGTCAAGTGGCTGGTCTACATGGTCAAGTGGTCAGACCTTGCCATTTACGCAAGCCCAAACCAGCAATGCTTATATGAGCAGCCGTGTGCCACAAGCCCATGCGATTGCCCACAATTTTGCTGCTGGTGTGAGTGTGGCTGTTTTAGACACGGGTATTGACCTGAACCACCCCGGATTTGCTGGGCGTGTAATCCAGCCAGCCAAGCGCTGGAATTTTGTGGACAAAAACAACGATGTTACCGAAGTCAATAATGGTAAAGGCTACGGGCATGGTACAGCCGTAGCTGGGGTTATTTTACAAGTTGCTCCCAAAGCCACAATCATGCCACTCAAAGTCTTGGATTCAGATGGCAAGGGGGACTTGGATGATGTGATTGCGGCGATTGATTACGCAGTTAAAAATGGCGCTCGAGTGATCAACATCTCCTTGGGTTCAAAAGAGTATTCAGAAGCTTTAAAAACCGTGATTAACAATGCCATTAGTAAAAATGTCTATATTGTGGCTTCGGTTGGTAATGACAGTAAGAAAAATAAAGCTTCTTACCCCGCAGCCATGGGTTATTCGTTTGGAACAGGCAAACTCATTGGGGTTGGCAGCATCAACGACAACGATCAAATCTCGAGTTTTTCCAATAGTGGCGATGATGTCTTTATGTACGCACCTGGCGAAAACGTGCAAACTTACGCGCCAAATGGTCGAACTGCCAATGCTACAGGAACTTCTTTTGCTGCGCCCTTGGTGACTGGGGCAATGGCACTGGCGTATGGTGAAGCCTATGATGAAACCTCAAGCGCTTATTTGAAAGAAATTGGTACGACTCTTGGGTCATCAAATGATAAAAAACGAGTTTGGTGGCGCAACTACGCCGAAGTAGACCCTGATTTAACTTGCAAAACACCAAATGGCAGTTGGTGTTTTGCCCAAGGCACACTTGATGTCGAAAAATTGCTCTTGAGTATTCCTGATTTCAAGCCAGCCAAACAAAAAAGTAAAGTAGATTTTGTACGAAATGGTGGTTTTGAATTGGGTAGTTTCCAAGGTTGGAAAGCCACGGGAATCACTACCACCACAGCCTTTAGTGGAACAACCAGCATCCGGATGCAGCCAATTGGCAAGCTGACCCAAAAAATAACAGGTTTATCACCGAACACAAGCTACCGTTTAACAGCTTGGGTAAAGGTGGATGCAAAATCAGATTCGGTTAGTTTTCTTATAAAAGACTTTGGGCGTAATGATGTCAGTGTAAGCACCACAACGCAACAGCATCAGTTTTTCAAGCCAATCAATCTAGTCTTTACCACAGGCACAAAAAATACTTCGGCTGAACTGGTGATTGACAGAGATACATGGCTTTCCCTAGCCGATGCCTACGTTGATTCGATTAGCATCACCCAAGTTTTTTAAGGGCTGGCTTGGTCTCGAGCATGGCTTTCCAAGTGGCTTCATCGCGTCCAATGGCGAGTGCTTTACCGACCCTCACCAAAGGTAAACGCAGCAAACGCGGTTCGTCTTGGACTCGAATAAACCAGCCATCCTCACTGAGTTTCAGATACTCGAGACCAGCCGTTTGAAAGGCTTTTCCAGTGCGGTCAAGCAGCAAATCCCAACCGAACTTATCTAAAAAACGTTTCAGTTCGCCAGCCGCAATTGGGCGCTCGAGTAAGTCCACCAGATGAATTTTTACTTTGCGTTCCTTAAAAAAACGTTCCGCAGCACGGGTTTCTTGTGATTTTTGAATGCCAAAAATTTGGGCTTCCATACTTATAACCGTGTTGTAATCACCATAAAGCGGACATCTGCGCCTTCAAATCCGGGTGTCTGAACCGCCACAAAAACCGCCAAGTTATTGCCGAGTAAATGAGCGCTTCGCATTTCATAACTTAAAGCACAGGCTCGAGATTTGGGTAAGGTCAACCCATCTTTTTGTAAGACTCGGGTTTTCCCAGCCGCACTTAGGGTCAGTTCTAAACGCGAAGCGATTTCGTCAGGGCAGGTTTTGGCAGCTTGTTTCTCGAAGCTGCTGTTTAACTCTAAGGTATAGGTGCGACCCGCATAAATAAATTCACTGCGTTGCCCACTTAAATTTGGCGCAACTGGCGCAATGCCAATAAACTTTCCTTGATTGCCACTGACAATTTTATAACGGGTTAATAAACTCTGCACTGTGCTTTTAATCGCGGCTCGAGCTTGAGCGGTGCTGCTGTTCTCGAGTTCAATCATTTTTTCGGTCTGGGCAAGCAAAGTATTTTTTGCTACATCCACCACTTGGATTTGGGCATATGGATACCCAATGCCATCGGTCATACCAAATTGTTCAAATGCCAAGTAACGCCCATCTTTGGAAAAACCAATAAATTCAAGATTGGCTGCGTCTCCGGCTCGAGCAAAGGAAAAAAGTAAAACGAAGAAAAGTAAAATTCTGGGCATGGCAATACTGTAACATTTATTGCGAATAAAATGTGTCCAACCGTAGGGGCGAACCCCTGTGTTCGCCCTTGTAGGAGGGCATTTTTTGACAACGTGTGTCAGGCTTGTGTTTTTACAACTAAGTTATTGCAGCACAACCACACCAAGCGGCGTTTTTAAGCTGGCTTTTAAGCGCGGTAATGCTGCTTTTTGCACAGGTAACTCGAGACCAAGGGCTTGCAACTTTGCTCTAACCAATTCTGGTTGTGGGTGATACCCTGTCAGCGTGAGCAGTTCTAAACCACAATTCTCGAGGCTGCGGCTTGGGTTTGGGCTGTGCCACTGAATTAAAGTTGGGACAAGACCGCCTTGTGGTAAATGTCCATCATCTGGAATCGTAATCTGCCACGAATATGCGCCTCGAGTAATGGCTGTGATTGTGCCATCAAGATTTTCTATGTTCTCAAGATTCTCGCAACGTGCCACCCAATGAATTAAACGCGGTTCTAAAATCGGTTTGTCGAGTTCAAACCATCTGGCTCGAGACGGTACTGGAGCATCTGGGTCAAGCGCAATAATCTCGAGATAGGTATCTGCGCCAAGTTTTGCCAGCAGATTATGTGTTCCCATCAGCGTGTGCTTACCGCCAGCTTGGGCTTTTACGCCAGTCCGTTCTTCAAACCATGCTGCCCCGATTTCTAAACTTGGCGCAGCAATGATTAAATGGTCTAAAGTCATCCAATCCCCTCGAGCCAAGCCGCAAAATCTTTTCTCCCCCGAGCGTACAACACAGGGCGTTTTTCTTGCTTGGTCAGTTTTTTCTTATTTTGTAATTCGGCTGGTTTCTCGTCTTTCTCGAGGTCGGGGACTAATGCCCAATTGGTGTTCATCGGCTGAAAATTCTTGCTTTCGGCAGTGGCTAAAAAACGCACCAGACCGCCAAGCATAGTGGTCACGGGCGGTATGACAGGATCAAAACCAAGCGCGAGTCTGGCGGCGTTCAGACCCGCTAACCAACCCGTGGCGGCGCTCTCTAAGTAGCCTTCTGTGCCAGCCAGCACCCCAGCCGTGAACAAATTTGGATGTGCCTTAAACTGTAGGGTCGGCGCAAGCAGTTTTGGAGCGCAAAGGTAAGTATTGCGGTGCATCACCCCGTAGCGTGCAATTTCGGCATTCTCGAGACCAGGAATGAGGCGCACAACCCCCCGTTGGTCGCCCCATTTAAGCCCAGTCTGAAAACCGACGATACTCCAGAGTTGCCCGGCTGTGTCTTCTTGGCGAAGTTGTGCCACTGCATACGGTTCGCGCCCTGTGCGTGGGTCTGGCAAGCCCTTGGGTTTGAGTGGACCAAAACGCGGGGTGTCAATGCCGCGCCGCGCAATTTCTTCAATTGGCATACAACCTTCAAAAAACTCGAGTTTTTCCCAATCGTGTGGTGTATGACTGCGTGCCTCCTCGAGTGCCGCAAAGAATTTTAGGTATTCTTCTTTGCTAAATGGGCAGTTCAAATAATCAGCTTCTTGTCCGTAACGTCCAGCACGATAAACAATCTCCATATTGATGCCTTCAAACTCGAGGACTGGCGCAGCCGCATCATAAAAACTCAAGCGTTCCCCACTTGCAAAACGTTGGACAATATCTTCGGCTAGTGCGTCCGAAGTCAGTGGACCTGAAGCCAGCACCACAATTCCGTCTGGCACTCGAGTCAATTCTTCACGGTGCAGCGTGATATTTTTATGATTCCCCAGCAGCGCTGTGATGTAGGCACTAAAACCGTCACGCTCGACGGCTAAGGCATTGCCCGCCGGAATTCGGTTGGCATCGGCGGCTTGCATAATTGGGGCTTTGGCAATTCGCATTTCGGCTTGCAGTAAACCCTTGGCATTGTTATCGCCTTCGCCTCCAAAGCTGTTGCTACAGACCAATTCCGACGCACCGTGCGAACGATGGGCTGGGGTCATGCGGCTTGGGCGCATCTCAAAAAGTTGGACGTGTACACCTAAGCTGGCGGCGGCAAGGGCGGCTTGTGAACCTGCCAAACCTGCTCCAATTACTGTTATTTCTTTCATAGGCTAGTTTAACTCGAGCAACACGGGCATTTAACTTTGCTTTAATCTTTCTTTACTTTTCTTGCAAAATTCGTGGTGTACCAGTATTTTTATAGGGGTGTTCGCAGCCCATGCGACTTGGGTTCGTCTCACGCTCGTGTGACGCTCGGTGAGTATGCTGATGCGACGCTCATGCGACGCTCCAAAGAATAAGGTGTAGCTCGAGCAGTACCAAGGAGAATTTATGAAAAACGTGTTGAAATTTGGTTTAGTTGGAATCGCCGCCCTCGCATTAAGCAGCAGCCTGACCAACAGCACTGCCCAAGGTCGTTTG
>JANNEE010000418.1:0-6743 GCA_031388325.1 Deinococcales bacterium | reverse complement strand
AAAAAACGCTTCCCGAACCTGACCATTCCCTCGAGAAGCGATTTGTGTTATGCCACCAAAAACCGTCAGGCAGCCGTGAAAATCATTGCGCCACAAGTGGATTTGTTCTTGGTCGTCTCGAGCCTGACCTCGAGTAACGGTATGCGCCTTGTTGAATTGGCAGAAGAAATCACTGCCGAGGCGTACCGCGTGGACAGTGCAAGCGACATTAAAAGTGAATGGCTCGAGGGTGTGAAAGCCGTGGGGATTACCAGTGCTGCCAGCACCCCAGATGATTTGGTTTGGGGAATCGTGGATTTTTTACGTTTACAAAACCCAAATTTAGTGGTGCGCGAAGATGGCGGCGAACCTGAAGATATTGAATTCCGGAAACCAACTCGAGTACCAGCTTCACTCGAGGGCAGTTTCAACCAATTTCATTAAACTCGCCAAGTGACTCGAATCAAACCGCAAGGTTAGCCCTGCCGTTTCAAATAATTCTTTTAAGCCTTTAGTACCGCCAAGTTGTAGGGCTTGGCGGTATTTTTGTACGGCATCAGCTTCGTTTTCTAACGCATTCTGCCAGACTTGCAGTGCGCCAATTTGGGCGATGCCGTATTCAATGTAATAAAATGGGGCGGTAAAAATATGACTTTGGCGTTGCCAACGAAATGCCATTCCATCTTCAATGCCACTAAAATCTAAATGCGGTAAGTAATTCTGGTAAAGTTCTGCCCATTTTACATTGATGGCACTAATACTGACATCATCTGGCGCATCAACATACAACCAGTGCTGGAAAGCATCCACACACGCCATATAAGGCAAAAACACCACCGCCGCATCAAAAAGATGATCACTCCGAGCGCGTTTGGCTTGTAGTGCGGTGTACATCCCACCTTTGGACTGTTCTAAGTACGGCATGGCGAGCATTTCCATACCCATACTGGCAACTTCGTTAAATTCCATTGGTCCGTGGTAATTCCAAATCAGTTTTTGATGTTTATGGCTTTCTAAGGCATGAAAAGCATGTCCGCCTTCGTGAAAAAGCGTCTGAATATCATCTTGAGTACCAACTGCATTCATAAAAATATAGGCTTCTCCACTTTGATTAAAAAAGTCGCAAAATCCGCCGGGTCCTTTTCCTTTGCGACTGTCTAAATCCAAGTTCTTTTGGCGCATGGTGTCGAACATTTCGCCAAAATCTGGGGATAAACTCGAGAAAATCCGACTGCTTTGTTCAATCAGTTGACCGACATTTGCAAAAGGACGCAACGGCTCGAGTCCGCTTGGGTCAACGGATGTATCCCACGGACGCAGTGTCTCGAGTTGCATGGTTTGACAGCGTTTAGCAAAGGCTTTGGCGGCGATTGGCACAACAATCTCTTTAATGCTTTGGTGAAACTCAAGGCAATCTGCGGGGGTGTAATCAAACCGTGCTTTGGCTTGCCAAATAAATTCTCGGTAATTGGCAAAACCAGCATTTTTAGCAATTTGCCGCCGTAAAGACAGCAATTCTAAGAACATCTTCTCGAGTTGAGGACGGATTTTTTGCCATGCTGCCATCAATGCGGTGTAAACTTCTTGGCGCAAAGTTTGGTCTGGCTCGAGAAATTTAGCAAAAGCACCGTACAGTGTTAGTTCCTCACCGCGAATTTGGATATTGATGTCACCAATGAGTTTATCGTATTCAACTTCGTATTTGCTTTCTTCGACTGACAAGGCAATGTTTTTTGGGGCAAAAATGGCTAGACTGGCTTTGGTACGTTTATAAAACTCCAATGTTTCTAAGTCTGAATAATCGGTTAAAGCCACAAAGCGTTTTTCTAAGGTGTTCTCGGCAATTTTGAGATTTGGTATAACGTTTTCGACCAAATTCAAATAGACTACTTCAGCAGCAGCATCGGTCGTGTTTTCCATTTTGGCACGGTAGGCTCGAGAATAGGCTTCGGTCATCTCGGCGCTTAAATCACTCCAAGACTGTAACCACGTTTGGGCGGTTGCCACCGATAATGGGGCAGACTCGAGGGCAGCAAATTGTGGTGCAATAGAATTCCAATCGTGCGGGTTCATACTATTCAGTCTACCGATTTCCAAGTTTCAAAACCAGCAAACCGAGAAGGTCAAGGCAATTGGCTGGGTCACTCGAGCTTAAAAAGCTGCATAAAAAAAGCGGCAGCCATATGCCGCCGCTTGCTTGGGCTTAAATTTATGGAAGGTAATTTCCAGCGATGCCAAGTGTACCGGGTTTCTCGGCAAATAACGCACCAAGACCAAAGACAAATGCACCACTCGAGCCGTAAGCAGCCGTCAAGCCGACCTTAAATTGTGGGACAATGGTGTAGTACAAACTACTGTTAATGCCCCACCCAAAGCCCGTAAGTCCAGCTGTACCAACCAAAGCGACCAAACCTTGCAAACGAAACTCGAGGTTGGTAACAGGTTCAAAAAACACACCTGCGTTAGCCGCAAGCGAAAACACAAATGCACCTCCTGTGAAAACATAGGCAACGACTCCATCAACCCCACCATAGAACTTAAAGCCGCCACCAATGGCAGTGATTGCATTGATACCCGCATTCAGGTCTAATCCAATCGTAAACGGGGCTGGTATCACCGAAGCATTGACCCCTGCACCAAGATAGGCATTGACTGAAGTGGTGCTGTTTTTTAAGAGCAACAGCACGTACTTCGCCCCAACTCGAGCCGTCAAACCAAAAACATCGGTCGCACCCGGCGTAATTGTTGAGTTAAGACTGCCACCAATAAAAAGGTTCGGGCTAACTTCAAGGCTGTAATTTAAGCCAATTTTTGCCGAAAAGGTAGGCACAATTGGCACTTCCAAGGTGGCACTAAAGCCATCTGCCAAGGCTGCGCTCGAGAGACCTAGGGCGGTCATGGTTAATAAAAAAGCTCTTTTGAGATTCATGTTGCTCCTGTTTGAATTAAGTTTATCCCGAGCGAATTCTCGGTTTAACCAGAAAAGCACAGGCAATCATGTAAAACATGAATAAAAGATTGAAAAATATTTTTGAAATTTTCATCAATGATTTTAATCTGAAAACCACATCATTACTTTAAGCTGCGTTCAAAATCGAGTAACCAAGTCGGAGTGATGGCTTGGAGTTGCCGTCCAAGCTCGGCATAATTACCAGTCACCAGTAGTAAGCCAGCCACAATCAGCAATACCCCACTAATTTTTTCAACCACACCCACATACCGCCCGATAGCCTTAAATCTCGAGCCAATTTTATCCCAAGCCAGTGCCGCCAATAAAAACGGAATGGCTAGACCAAGCGAATAAATAAAAAGCAACCCGACCCCAGTCCCTAAGTTTCCACTCGAGCCAGCAATGCTTAGAATTACGCCCAGAATCGGTCCAATACACGGGGTCCAACCCGCACCAAACGCCGCCCCCAATGCCACCAGCCCAAATTTGGAAGCAGTGCCAAGGTCAGCACGATATTCTTGGTTCAAAAACGGTACACGGTCTTTGATTAAAAAAATTACCCCAAAAATCATAATCAGCGCCCCACCAATCTGACCGAGTAAATCCTTGTTCTGACGCATTAAACTGCCCAAAGCACTCGCCCCTGCGCCAAAAGAAATAAAGACGATTGTAAAACCAAGTACAAAAAGCAGTGCGCCAACAATTGGTTTTTTTCCTGTACCGCCGCCAAGTACCGCCAAGTAGCTCGGGACAAGCGGTAACACACAAGGCGACAAAAACGAAATTAAACCCGCCAGAAACGCAGCAAACACCCCCGGCGGAATGGTTTCATTACTGCTTTGGGCTAAACTACTCGAGGAAAGTAAAAACAACACCAGAACAAAAAACTTCATGGTTGTATTTTAACGACTTTAGATGTGCTAAATCTTGGGCAAACCGGCTCGAGACACAGGCACGAACTGGCTCGAGGCACAGGCACGAACTGGCTCGAGACACAGGCACGAACTGGCTCGAGACACAGGCACGAATAATCATCCCGCTTAAAAGATGCTAAAGTCTGGGGGTGAGTTGGCTTCAGCGCTTAAAAGATGGTCTTTCTAAAACCCGTACAGCAATTAACCAAATGGCAGGTCCACTCGGGGCGATAGAAATTATCCCCGAAAAACCAGACCTAAGCACCTTTGAAGACTTAGAATTTGCCTTGATTGGCGCAGATGTTGGCGCAAAATACGCTACCGAAATTCTAAACGATGTCCGCGAATACATGAAGCAGAGCGGTAAACGCGACCTGCGTGAAGCGCTGGCTCAAGCCCTAGCCATTCAACTCGAGCCAGACGCATTTCGGGCAAAACTTCGCCAAGCTGGTTTTACCCCAGATGCTAAAAAAAGCACCGTAGAATTAAATGGTAAAGTGATTTTGATGATTGGGGTCAATGGTGTGGGTAAAACTACGACCATTGCTAAACTCGGGCAGTATTACACTTCTAAAAATAAAAGCGTGATGTTTGCGGCGGGTGATACCTTCAGGGCGGCGGCTGGGACACAATTGGGGGTTTGGGGTGAACGGCTTGGGATTAGTGTAGTGCAGGGCTTGGACGGCTCTGACCCAGCGGCGGTGGCTTTTGATGCGACGACTGCTCGAAAGGCTCGAGACGTAGATTTATTATTTGTTGATACAGCTGGGCGCTTACACAACAAACACAACTTGATGGAAGAATTAAAAAAAGTTAAACGAACTATTCAAAAAGCCGATGAGAAAGAACCTGGTGAAATCTGGTTGGTCTTAGATGCTGTCACAGGGCAAAATGGTCTCGAGCAAGCCAAAAAGTTCCATGAAGCGGTGGGGCTAACGGGTGTGATTGTCACCAAATTAGATGGCACTTCTAAGGGTGGGATTGTGATACCGATAGTGCGTGAACTTGGTGTGCCGCTCAAATTTATCGGTGTTGGCGAAAAAGCTGAAGATTTACAACCATTTGATGCAAAAGAATTTATTGATGCGCTATTAGGATAATGCTCAAAACCATTAAGCAAGCCGCCAAACACCTAAAGCGCGAGGTGCTAACTTTGTATTGTGCCGCACAAGACCCACGCACACCGCTTTTAGCTCGAGTTGGTGCGGTGTTGGTCACAGCCTATGCACTCTCGCCGATTGACCTGATTCCAGACTTTATCCCTGTTCTCGGTATGCTCGACGATATTATTCTTGTTCCAATTGGGGTTTGGTTGGTGCTTAAACTCATTCCTGCCGATGTCATCGAAGAGGCTCGAGCCAAGGCTGGGCTGCTCGAGAAGAAGCCAATCAGTCTTGGTGGATTGGTTTTTATGATTTTGCTGTGGAGTTTGGCTGCATGGTGGTTACTTAGGCTGATTTTTTGAGCCAGACGCAGATTTACTCCGTTTAGACCACGATTTCTCGAGGTTGCTTAAGAAATTTTGGTTGTCACCGATAGTTGAACGCCTATCGTCCTTTAATCCAATCCAACTCGAGCTTAAAGCGTTCTGCTTTACCATTACCAAAGGTCAGTCCAAAAAAGGCAATGCGGCTGGTGTCAAGGGGTACAGCTTTAATAAATTCACCCGAACGCATGGCACGAAAAGCTGCGAAGGGCAACCGAACTTCTAGCCATTTGCCAGCCACAGTATTAAACTGCATTCGGTAGGTGATTCGGCTGTTTGCATTTGTTCCAAGTTGCAAACCATAGCGTTTACCATCACCGCGAACCCGAAGCACGACACTCGAGAAATTTGATAAATCGTAACGCCCTGCCACTGAACGAATTCCAGAGAACCCACCACCATTTTCTAAACGCACCCGACCTGTAAACTCGAGTAAACCGCCACGGAAAGCAATTTGGCTCCTCGAGATTCCGCCCATGACCGAATCGTTGCGAAGATACCAAGTGGTTTCTTTGGGGCTAAATTCAAAAATGGTCGCAGCCGTTGCCGAACCGAGCAACATAAACAGTAAGACGAAAATTTTCATGTTGCCAAACTACACGTGTTTTTAGAAAGCAAATAGCGAAAACTGACCATTTTTTATGTGTGATACGCTTATAAGTATGAAAACTCGAGAACTGAGCATTTTGGGTTACGCTGGTGAAAACCTAGAAAATAGTCTGTCTTGCCAACAAGAAAAAAATACGCACCTTGCGGTTTTTCTGTCTGGAATCGGTTATACCTTAGAGCATCCTGCCTTGTACTTCTCGAGAATGCTGCTTTATCAACTTGGTGCGGATGAATTGAAAATTGAACCAACATACCGAAGGTCAAAATTTAAGGCGTTCACTGACCGTGAAAAAGAAGAAAGTATTGTCGTAGAATCAAATGCCATCCTCGAGATAATTCGGGGTTTAAGACAGTACACCCGAATTACCTTTGTTGGAAAATCAATGGGAACACTGTTGTTGGCAAAAATTCTTGAACAGGGCTTAAACCTCGAGACTGAATTTATTTGGCTGACACCGCTTTTGAAGAATCAGCAGTTTTTTGAGGTGATTACTACAAAATCCCATCAAGGCATTTTCTTTATCGGCTCGAGCGACCAGCATTACGACCCAGTGTTACTCGAGCAAGTGAGGGCTGCAAATAATAGTCAAGTAATTATTTTTGAAGGTGCGAATCACAGCCTTGAGATTCGAGGTGACGTGCTTAGTTCAATCAATATCCAAACCCAAATCGTCAAGAATATCAATGAATTTGTAGTTGAAAGATTCCAACCAAGCGCTGAGTAGCGGGCAAAAATTTAGCTTACTTGAGTTTATGTCTAAAATGACATACAGAACCGTGTGCAACCGTCCCCAAAACCACTTGT
>JANNEE010000380.1:0-5126 GCA_031388325.1 Deinococcales bacterium | reverse complement strand
CCTCGCACGGTGTCTATGTTGGACCGGCGGTAGAACGCATCCGCGACCTTGATATTGTCGAATGTGTTTCTACCAACACTTGTTATGTCTCACCAGAAAAACTTGCCATGACCAATAAATTAAAGGTTTTATCGGTTGGTTCGGTTTTTGCCGAAGCGATTCAACGGATTCACACGGGCGAGAGCGTCAGTACGATGTTTATTTAGGATTTGTCCGTAAATAACTTCTTGCTCACAAGACAGCACCTTGCGGGCTGTTCGCGCTTCCCGATTTGAAAATTTCAAATCGCATTTTCTCACAGGGAGACCACAAGGGTCTCCCCTACAGGACAATGTTTTTTCGTAGGGGAGGGGCTTGTCCCCTCCCTGCTTTTCTAAGGATTTTATTCTTGGACAGTTCCTTAGGAGCTTCTAGCCATTAGCTTGCAGTGGGTCGTTTAAGAAAGCGAAAGAAATTTGATATTCTCGAGACCATACCTCAAAGCTCAAAGCTCAGCACTCAAAGCTCATTCGAGTAAGCCAAGCAAATCATCCCAAGTGGTCTCGAGGGTCTGGGCTAAAGAAGTGAGGGCAGCTTGCAATTGCCAGTTTTGTCTGTCGCCGACCAGATTACTAATGCTACGAAGCTCCAAACAAGGTACGCCAAAACGCAGGGCGGCTTGGGCAACCCCAGCCCCTTCCATGGCTTCGGCTCGAGCCGAGAATTGCCTAACAATCCCTTTGGCTCGAGTTGCACTGGTGGTGACGGTTTCTAAGGTGGCAATCACTCCAAATTCCAGCTTAGCAATTTCAGCATAGGCTTGGGCTTTTTGCCAAACAGGAAGAACCTGAAAAATATCTGGGGCAATTGGAAAACCAAGTGCTGCCACTCGAGAACCTTGCTGCACACCAAGCCCAGCATAGACCAAGGCACTGGAAACAATCACATGACCAAGAACCAAACCAGAATTTGGGTATGCCCCAGCAATGCCTACCGATAAGACCAAATCGGCTTTCTGCTCGAGCAGTGCCGCTTGGGTACTCAGGGCTGCATTGACTGCCCCGATTCCAGAAACAACAATTCTCGAGTCAGGCAACACGGGTAAGCGCTGCGCCTCGAGCGGCGTGGCAACAACAATCAAAACATTTGGCATACCAACAGGTTATCTGATTTTGGGAATAATCTTTTACCTTTCACCCTGTCTTTGAACAGCACTCACGATTTGATTATACGACCTTTACGATTTTCCAATTGGTCATTAGAAGGACTCCCGCCGAATCGTTCTTAATAACCCACAAATGGCTTAGACTGGTTTTATGATTCGTCGTCCCAATTTGAACAGTCCACAAACCCCACCAATTACCTTGGTTTTACTGGTCGTGATGGCAGTGTTGTACTTATTATCGGCTTCGGTTTTCGATCAAAATGGCGGTACGACTTGGCAGCGCTTTTTTGATGGCTCGAGTGTCCCAGTGCTGGCGGAACTTGGGGCGAACGCTAAGGTTTTAACCCTTGACCAAAACGAATTTTGGCGTTTATTGACTGCCACTTTACTGCATGGCAGTGTGGTGCATTTAGCGATGAATGGTTTTTCGCTTTGGAATTTAGGTACGCAACTCGAATTGGGTATTGGCTGGCAAGAATTACTGTTTGCATTTGTCATTACGGGTTTATCGGGTTCAGGCATGGGGGCGTTTTTTGGTAATCCCTTGGCGATTAGTATCGGGGCGAGTGGTGCAATTTTTGGCTTGTTGGGTTTCTTGATTTCGGTGGGTACTCGAGATTTAGGTGGTTTGCAACGCCAAATTTCTAAGAATGGCAGCATGGTTGCGATAGCCCTTTTTTTGCCAATGCTGATTCCAAATGTAGACCATTGGGCGCATATTGGTGGTGTAGCCAGTGGTTTGGTACTTGGCTTTCTATACCGCCATCCGCCACAATCCATTCGCCAATTATTGGGTTTCTCGAGTGCTGCCCTGCTTTTGGCTGGGGCTGGCATGATTATTTTCCAAGCCCTAAAAATTGGCTTTTAGAATCATGAAACATTGCTCTTTCTTTGTTTCTCCTTTTCCTGATGCCTAGCTTCTACGGTTGGCGCATCGTTTGGGCTTTGGCAATCAGTACCACTGTGGCGTATGGCGTGTTGTATTACAGTTTTGCGGTCTTTGTACAACCAATGGAAACTGAACAAAATTGGAATCGGGCGCAGACTTCGGCGGCTTTTAGTCTGGCAATGCTGGTGGCGGGTTTGGTTGCGCCACTTCTTGGGCGGGTGCTAGATAAACATGGCGCTCGAATGGTGATGAGTTTTGGGGCGCTTGGCTCGAGTTTAATGCTTATCTTGTGGTCGTTCACCTCGAGTTTGCCAGTATTGTATGCCACTTGGTTTGGTTTGGGGTTGTGTGCCGCCGCAACCTTTTATGACCCAGCTTTTACCACCATTGCGGTTTGGTTTAAGCTGCATCGGGCAAAGGCAATGCTAACGATTACACTGGTGGCGGGGCTTGCCAGTACGATTTTTGTGCCGCTTGATACGTGGTTACTGGGGGTGCTGGGCTGGCGTGGGGCAGTGCGGGTTTTGGCAATACTGATGTTTTTGACCGCACCGCTTCTGTGGTGGGTGGTGCGTCGTCATCCGTCTGACCTTGGTTTAAGCGTCGATGGCTTAGCGCAAACTCCAGATTTAGATAAACCCGTGTCGGTGGCAACCACAAATTTTCTTGGGTCTCGAGTCTTTTGGAGTGTGGCATTGGCGTTTGCTTTAGGACGCACGGCAGTTTCGGTGCTTGCGCCGCATCTCGTGCCGTTGTTGCGTGAACGTGGGTACTCGGGGGCGTTTGCGGCATTGGTGGCGGGAAGTATTGGGGTCTTACAGTTGGTTGGGCGGGTGTTTTTTACTTCTCTGACTTCTAAAGCGGCGCTGATTAGTTTGTCCAGTGCAGCTTTTGCAGTGCATGGGCTTGGGATTTTATTTTTAACCAGTACCACCAATGTTGGTATTTGGGGTTTTGTCATTTTTTATGGCACAACCAATGGGGCGATTACCCTAACTCGAGCCGCGCTGTTGGGTGAATTATTCGCCCCCAGTATTTACGGCAGGGTCAATGGCATGGTCAGTTTAATGACTGCCCTTTCTGGGGCGTTTATGCCTTTTGTGGCGGGTTTGCTGCACAGCCAAAGCGGGGATTATCAATTGGTCTTGTGGTTGCTGGTGGCGGCAATGGCTGCCTCGAGCCTGCTGGTTTTAGGCGCTCGAGGGCGTTCATAAAAACTTGATTAAACGACTTTCAAGCTGTGCTGACCTTGGTCATGGGTGGAACAGTCATGGTTTCACTGATGCGGTTTTTGACTTAAGGGGCTTTGAACTGGGCAAACCCACCAGAAGCCGTAAAAGCTGCCTCTAAGTCTTTTAAGTTACGGGTTGGGGTGTTGATTTTATTGCCCGGTAATGTGCCAGCGTAAATCTCGAGGGCATCAAAGTAACCATCACCATCGCTGTCTAATTTTTTGACCAGCACCTTAAATAGTGCTTCTTTGATGCGGGTATCCGAAGAAGCGATTTGATTGGTTTCTTTGCGAAAGGTTTCGCGTAAATTTAAGCCAAACGGATTCCACGGTGAAGCCCCGGTGCTGTTGATATGGCAAAAGGTACAAGCCACGGCTCGAGTGCCATCTTCGCGGTCTGGCTCGAGCTTAAATTGGGCAATCGCAGCCAAACGGTATTGATTCTTAGCAATGCCTCCACTGGCAAGTCCCAGTGCCAAGAAACTAACAGCAGTGACAAAAAAAATCGGTTTCACAGTTTTATCATAACGTATTCTAATGAAGTTAGACATTGGAATTGATTAAGGAACTACCGTCTATCTTGACCATAGACACGCACCTGTCTTGAACCCATACGCGCACCTGACGGGCGGGTTCGCTTACAAGCATGATCGCTTCCTCTTTAATCTCAACGAATGACCCACTAGCCGATTTTTGTGGAAACACCAGCTTTTAAGACACTGACTTCAAGCTTTCCCCATGCTTCAGGGACAGCGTTACAGGCAAGAGCAGCACTTAAAAACGCATACGGTGCGGCAGCATCCCATGCTTGCGGATGACAAGCGGCTGGGTACGGCACAGGCGGACTCGAGGGTAGCCCTAGGGTTTCTTCGCGCTTAAAACCAGCGAACAGTTCCGATAAACGAGCATCCCCAGATAAAGCCGCCGCGTCAAGTTGAGCGGCAACCAGTTTCTGAACTTCTTGGCTAAAACCATACTGAGCCAGTCCTAGGGCGGTCAGGGCATTATCGTGACTCCAAACACTGCCATTGTGGTACGAGACTGGGTTATAACGCGGCATTCCTTCGCCGAGGGTGCGAATCCCCCAACCGCTCCACAGCGCACTCGAGAACAAAGTTTTAACCAAGTGCGGGGCAAGTTCTGGCGGTACTATCCCAGCCCAGAGCGCATGTCCGGGATTCGAGACCAGCACTCGAGCAGGGCGTTTTTGGGCATCCAGCGCATGGGCATAAGTTTCTAAGTCTGGCAACCAAAACGCCGCATCAAACTTGGTTTTCAGCATTTCAGCTCGAGTTTCAAAGGTTTGGGCAAGCGTAGAATCCCCTAAAGCCGCATAAAGTTTACTGGCACTGACATAAGCGCGGTAGGCATAGGCTTGGACTTCGATAACCGCCACATTTTCACGCAAATCCACACCATTTTCATCGAAGGTGCTATCGCCAGAATCTTTCCAGACTTGATTGGTAATCCCGCCTTGATGCGGATTATATTCAATAAAACCATCTTGGTCTGGGTCGGCATCCTCAGAACTCATCCAGTCGAGGGCAGCTTTTAGATTTGGCTCGAGGGCGCGAATGGTTTCTAAGTCTGAAGTGTGAACACGGTACTCCTCGAGTAAGCAAACCCAAAGCGGTGTGGCATCTACCGTACCATAATACTTTTGGAACGGAATACGCCCAGTTCGAGCCGCTTCACCGTCGCGTTCTTCATGCAGGATTTTACCGGGGTACTCGAGATTTTTCTTGTTAATCACTTTTCCTTGTTGTGCTGCCAAATACTGCAATGTACCTTTGGCAATTTCGGGATACCAAGGCACACAAAACAAACTCACAATGATCGGGTCGCGTCCAAATGGCGCGACG
>JANNEE010000408.1:0-2111 GCA_031388325.1 Deinococcales bacterium | reverse complement strand
AAGTGCTAAAGCCGAGTTGGTCGCGGCTGTTTCGCAACCAGACACCGCAAAAATCTGGACAAGCGCGGTGGACGAGTTACTGCGTTTTGACACGCCCTTGCCGATGTTTGAGCGCTGGGTTCTCGAGGATATGGAATTTGCTGGGGTGCAACTAAAAAAAGGGATGGAACTGGCGCTGATGTACGCTAGTGGCAACCGTGACCCAAACACATTCGAGTATCCAGACCAGATAAACCTAGCTCGAGAACCCAATATGCACCTGACTTTTGGGCTTGGTACACACTACTGTATTGGCGCACCGTTGGCTCGGCTCGAGATGAGTGTGGCGCTGCGGATGTTTCTAAAGAAATTCCCGAATTACAGTATTCCAGAGCAACCTCTCGAGTACACTGGGTTTGTGATTCGTGGCTTAAAACAATTGATCGTGCAAGCCTAGGTTACTGTTCAAAAACAATGTCGTTTAAGTCGGCATTAAACCAAAACTGATTACCTTTTTGTACCAGAAAATCTGTAAGCCTGTAGCGTTTACTGGCAAGCGTTAATTGATCATTTTCAACTTTACCTTGACGTAGAAATTCATAGAATGTGAGGTTGGTTTTTTTATCGTCTCGAGCAGCAAAGTATGATTTGAGTCGTCGGAACAATTTAGGAAAAATCAGTTTGCCTTGCTCGGTAATTTGTACCATACTCGGCGGATAGAGTCTTGCGAAAGATTGAAAAACCTAGTCTACTAGAGTACACTTGGTCTATTATGGAAACCACAACAGTTAATGTTTACCAAGCCAAAACACAACTTTCGCAACTGATAGACCGTGCTTTGAACGGTGAGCAAATTGTCCTATCTAGGCGTGGAAAACCACTGATTCGATTTTTGCCCCTCGAGAATACACCAAAAAAACGTGAACTCGGATTTTTAGATACGGGACCGGTTGGAGATGACTTTGAACAACGCTGCATGGAACACCTTGACCTTGAGTGGTTCAAATGAATGGTTACTTACTAGACACCCACACGATTCTTTGGGCAGTTCGAGTTAAGAAAAAACTCTCCAGTAAAGCCTTAAAGGTTCTTGAAAATCCCCATTCTTTACTTTATGTTTCAAGTATTAGCATTTGGGAAATCCATATGAAGCATCGTATTGGTAAATTACCCGAAGCTGACGACTTGGTTTTAGACTTTGAAGGCAGTTTAAGGCGCTTAAATGCTTTTGATTTGGTCTTCACTCGAGAACAGGCTTTTGAAGCTGCCAGTGTGCAGTTACCACACGGCGACCCATTCGACCGAGCGCTTTTTGCCCAAGCCAAACTCGAGGGTTTGACGCTGATTAGTGCTGACCAAGCCTTTGAAGATGCCATTGGAGTTAAGGTTCTCTGGTGAAGCAACAATTTCATTTGCTCGGGCGGGCGGTCATTCGGCTCGAGAATAAAGTTTTGCTGGCTCGAGCTAAGGGCGCGAAGCACACGTTTTTACCCGGTGGTCATGTTGAAATTGGTGAGTCTGTTCCCGTCGCAATTGCTCGTGAACTGTTGGAAGAACTGGGTTGTGTGGCTACCATTGGGCGTTACCTCGGGACGGTTGAGGCATCGTGGGAAATAAAATTTGAAATCAATCATCTTTTTGAGGTCAGTCTTTTGGATACAAATGTGAACTCGAGAGAGGTGCATCTCGAGTTCTTTTGGGTGGATGTTCTGGATTTAACCACTTGGAATCTTCAGCCCGAAGCCTTGCGAGAACTCCTGCAATACCCTCGAGAAACTGCCTTTTGGCATGGATTACCGGTTCAAGTCAAAGACAAATAAGTAATGCTCGGTGCTGCGGGTTTTAAGACTCATTTCTTTGGGTGTGCCAATTTCAATTTTGGCTTTGACATCGGTCATTTCTAAGCCGATTTCAGCCCCGTTCTTTTGTGGTGCGCTTAAACGCAGGGTTTTTACGCCGGCTATTGGCTCGCTGCTTTGTAGGGAAGCAGGTACACTTGTGCTTTCATGTGGAAATTTATAGTTGTTTGGGTCGCGCCATTCCCCTGCGACATTCGCTACGGCTGGGAAAATCCAACCAGCCAAATAGAGCTTGTTGCCATAAGCGGCAATGCCCATGTTGTGATCCATGGC
>JANNEE010000402.1:0-1926 GCA_031388325.1 Deinococcales bacterium | reverse complement strand
AGGTCCAGATTTTATACTGAAGATTTTGAGTGCTGTTTACTTTATTGTTTGGTTTGCGGTGATGATTTTTATTTGCTTACGCTTATGGCAACAGCCTCGCGCTGCACCTCGAGTGATTAAAACTTCGTAAATCCCACAACTCGAGCCAAATTTCACGGTATTATCCCAAGTCTTGTGGAAGGTCTTTTTATTGCTTCACAACTGGGGGAAATCCGTGCGCGGCTTCCAGCCCGTAACCTCGGTTGGGTATTTCCGAACGAAACCACTGCCGCGCTACTGCTCGAGGATTCAAACCATAAAGCGTAAAATCTGCTGCTCGAGGCTGGTTTACCTGAGTTTTGACAACGCCTTACGAATTAAGCCCTCGGCGGTGTCATCCACTCCACTCTCGAGCAAATTAGCCACCACAGTTCGCACTTGGGCATCGCGGTAGCCTAGTGAAATCAGGGCTTCGACGGCATCTCTAAAGGCTTCATTTTCTGACGGGGCTGGTCGCGGTGCGCCTTTGCCTACAGCTAAATGGGCGGGCAGTTTAGAACTTAGCTCGAGAATTAGGCGCTCGGCGGTTTTTTTACCTACGCCGCTTACACTGGCAAGTAATTTGGCATCTTCTTTCATGATTGCACTGGCAAGCACATTTGGGTTATAGGTCGAAAGTGCAGCCAAAGCAATTCTGGGACCAACGCCCGAAACCGTCATCAGGAGCTTAAAAATTTCCAGTGCATCGGCTTCATGGAAACCGTATAAACTCCAACCATCCTCGCGGACGATTAGACTGGTCTCGAGGCGCACGGGTTGTCCGACTTTACAGCGTTCTAAACTGGGTCTGGGACAGGAAATCTCGAGTCCAAAACCGCCAATGGCGATAATCGCACTGGAGTCTTTGACAGCAACCACCAAACCTTCTACAAAAGCAATCATTGCCTTGTATTGTAAAAGAAATTGTACTCGAGAAACGAGTTTGCTTTTTTAGGTTCAGGTTTTTCGTGAGGGAAAGAATTTATTGGGGTTTTTGTAGGTTTTGACCAGTTTGGCAGTAGAATTTGCGGACGACTTGACAGCATTTATGTTATTAACGTATTCTTTTTGGCAGCCCTACAGCCAGACACCACAAAGGAAAATTCGTGACTCAACTGACCAGTACACAAATCCTTGCGCTTGCCCCCGATGCCTCGAGTGCCAGCAGTGGTAAAGCGCTAAGTAACCCCAGCAAATGGAAGAACCGAGGCTCGAGCGATACGGCAATTTGGGGCGAATGCCAAGGCAGTGGTAAAGACCCCTACCGCACAGGTGTGGATTTATCCGATTACACCGCCAAATGCTCCTGCCCAAGCCGCAAATTTCCTTGTAAACATGGAATCGGTTTAATGCTTATTCACGCCAGTAAACCACTCGAGGCGGCAACACCACCAGACTGGCTAAGCACATGGCTCGAGGGCAGACAAAAACGTGCCGAAGCCAAAACCGCCCCACCCAAAGAACAAAGTGTAGAAGAAACCAAAAAGTCCGAAAAAGCCGCCATCAAACGCTTGGAGGCAAGGGAAAAGAAAGTTGAACTTGGACTTGAGGAATTTGGTTTATGGTTGTCTGACCAAATTAAGAATGGAATTGCCAACGCCCCAAGCCAGCCTTACAGCTATTGGGAAACTGTGGCAGCACGATTGGTGGATGCCCAAGCCCCCGGACTTGCCCGAATGGTGCGCGAATTGCCCACGGCTGCCTCGAGCGGCACAAACGCGCTGCTGGAAGCACTGGCACGGCAACATTTGATTGTCAGCGCTTACTCGAGACTCGAAACCTTATCGGTAAGTACCCAAGCCGATGTTCGCGCCGCCGTTGGCTTCACCCAAGACAAAGCCGAATTGATGCAAAAAACTGTGCCTCGCAACAAATGGCAAAGTTTAGGGCAGATTATTGTCCAAGAAG
>JANNEE010000401.1:0-2809 GCA_031388325.1 Deinococcales bacterium | reverse complement strand
CCAAGTTCAAGGTCATCCATCATCTCGAGAGTCTACCTGTTTGACACACCGCCAAGTCAGTGATAAACTCCTCGCCGCTTAAGTTACCCACTTAAACGGCGAGGCGTTGTAGCCAAGTGGTAAGGCACGGCTCTGCAAAAGCCTCATCCGGCGGTTCAAATCCGCCCAACGCCTCCACAATTCGTTTTTAGGCTCGTAGCTCAGGGGTAGAGCACTACATTGACACTGTAGGGGTCAGCAGTTCAAATCTGCTCGAGCCTACCACGCGAAAGACGCATAAATTCATTTTATGCGTCTCGTTTTTTTTTGCTTTTACACCCTAACTACACCCTAAAAGTCCCTTTACATGTCTAGCCCCTTTAGCGTTATAGAAGCTAAACAGAATAGTTCATGAACTTCAAATGCAAATCAGATTTTTGATGACCATTTTTCACATCAGACTGGGTATACTAAGACCATGACAGGTCTACTTTCTCGAGTCTCGCGTCCCTTCGTTCTCGTGCTGTTGATGCTCATGCCTTTGGCACAAGCTGCACCGCTTGGTTTGGTGCTTGAATCGGGTTTGACGGCTCGAGTCAATTATGCTTTTTCGAGTAATCAAGCCCTTGCAATTGCCCTCGAGTTTGAAACCCCGATTTCTGTGCCACTACCGATAGATGTCAGTTTGACGGCTCGGGTTGGGTATAACTTTAACGCTGGCGGTTTTGACGCGGGCTTCTTAGCCAAAGCCTTGGTCTTAAATTCGATTTCGGGTGGTTTACTCGGTGTGGGCTTATGGTTTGATATTGATGCGCGTAACATCGGTTCAACTCTAAATACCTTCAAAGTGGCTTTTGGTCCGTTTATGAACATTAACTTTGACCCACTTTATGCCACCCTTAGCGCTTCAATTTTTTCTTTGTCGAACGGTGTCTATGCCTTTGACCTTGGATTTGCAGCCCGCTATTACTTTGATATTTTTGCCATCGAATTTGGCATTGATTACAACACCATTGGCTTGGCTCGGGCTTCGTTTGGGTTGCGCTTTAGTCTGTGAAACTTAAATATGTCTTAACCCCCGGTTGGTGGGGTGTAGTGCCGAGTCTAACGCTGCTGGCAATTTTTGTGATGTATCCGCTTTGGCAAGTGCTGCAAATCTCGAGTCTCAAATGGGATGGTGTGGTGGCTGGCGAAAGTATTGGTTTTGGTAATTATGCAAGGCTTTTTAGCGATGCTGACCTTGGGCGCAGTTTAATCACCACCCTGACTTTGGCTGCCTTTGTCTTGCCAATTTTTGTGACTTTATCGGCGATTATTGCGATTGAACTCGAGGGGACTAAGTTTGAACGGGTCATTAAAGCCATTTTGTTCCTGCCCGGACTCTGGACAATTGGGGCAAGTGCCATCGGTTGGTACACCCTGTACGCCCCAGATTACGGAATTATTGCCACCATCACCAATGGCGCGGTTGCCTTGCCATGGGGCGACCAAGGCTGGGCAGCTTTAACACTGGTTGGGGCATTTACGATTTGGCAAAACATTGGTTATGCGGTCTTGGTGGTCAGTGCTGGGCTAAAAGGGATTCCACAAGAAACGCTCGAGGCGGCAAGGGTGGATGGGGCAAATGAAAACCAAGTGCGTTGGAAAATTGTGATTCCACTCCTGCGTCCTAGCCTGACCTTCTTAGCTGTGATTGGTGGCTTATACGCCCTGCAAAGTTATACGGCGGTGTACTTACTGACCCGAGGTGGTCCTTTTGGTAGCACTCGAGTTTTAGGCTACTTTTTATACGAAACGGCATTTGAAAAGTTTGAATTTGGCTACGGCGCAGCGCTTTCGATGGTTGCGCTTTTGCTGGCGTTTACTTTTGCAGCGCTTCAAGCTCGGGCGCTGCGTGGGAGCGAGCAATGAAAACCGCTCGGTTATCTGGGACTTGGTTTGGAAAAATCATTGTCGGGATCGTACTGGTTTTTGTGACCCTGCCGATTCTTTGGTTAGCGTACAGCGCTTTTTTGCCACCCGATGCGGTCTTCAAAACCGACGGTATTCCCACGGGTTTCACGCTCGAGAATTTTGCCAAGCTGCCATTTGATACACTCATCCGCCCGCTCATTCTAAGTTTAATCGTTTCGAGTCTGGTGGTGATGCTGCAATTAACTGTTTCCTTGCCAGCAGCGTATGCGATTCGCAGTGGGGCGAAGCTCTTGCCTTTGTATTTGTTGCTGCTTTCGATTCCCGCCGAGTTAATGCTGATTCCAATTTACGGACTCTTAAAGGACTTGGGTTTACTGAATAACCCTTTGGCGTTGGTTTTTCCATTTATTGCCAACCCGTTTATTGTGTTTTTACTCTATAGCGGGATTGCCAAATTGCCTTGGACATTTATCGAGGCAGCACGGTTAGACGGGGCAAACAATTTGCAAATCCTCTTAAAAATCGTTGCACCGCTTTTGCGCCCAGAGATGACGGCGGCGGCGGTACTGGGCTTTGCGGCACACTGGAATTTGGTGCTGTATCCTAAAGTTGTTCTCGATAACCCGCAGTGGTGGACAGTCCAAGTTGCCTTGACCGAAATGCTTCGTAAAGACCCGAACGCATGGGGCAAACTCGGTGCGGCGGCGATGCTGACCAGCTTGCCGATTCTAATTCTGTACATTATTTTTGAATCTCGAGTCACCAAAACCCTCGAGGGCGGGCTTAAGTAGAGGCAAAAGGCAAAAAGTGAGTTTGAATTCATCCCGAAAAACCAATATTGCCATAGGGGACATTCATGGTTGTCTCGAGCAGTTACTCATTTTACTCGAGCGTGAAGATATTATTGACTCGAGCC
>JANNEE010000370.1:0-3465 GCA_031388325.1 Deinococcales bacterium | reverse complement strand
GACTTTCCCAACACAGGCTGTTATTTAGAAATTATCCCCAATCAAAAATTGGTCTTTACTGATGCGTTAGGCGCAGATTTCAGACCCAATGAAAAAGCCATTTTTACCGCCACGATTCTGCTCGAGCCACACGGTAATGGTACAAAGTACACCGCCATTGCCATGCACAAAGACGAAGCCAGCCGCCAGCAACACGAAGACATGGGCTTTCATGTTGGTTGGGGGATGTGCTTAGACCAACTTGTGGAGCTATTTCAAAATGCGTAAATTGATTGTTTGCAACTTTGTGACCTTGGACGGTTTTTATGAATCCAAAGACAAAACCATTGACAGGTTTTTTGATTATTACCACCCCGATTACCACGGAGACCAAGCCTTTGACCGCTACAATACCGAACTGCTCCATGCCTCTGACACACTTATTCTTAGTGGGCGCAAGTCCTTTTTAGAAAACATGGCGTACTGGGCGAACCTACCCAAAGACCCTAACGCCACCCCAATTCGGCTCGAGTTAGCCAAGCGAATCAAAGAGATTAACAAAATCGTGGTTTCCGATAAAATTATGCCCGAAGACATTGCCACTTTAGAAAATACACAGATTATTAGGGTGGCGGATGTACTGACCCAAATAGCCGATCTGAAACAACAAGCTGGCGGGAATTTGTTAATCCAACTCAGTCGAATACTCTGGAATCATCTTCTGGTACACGATTTAATAGACGAACTGCACCTGACCACCTTTCCAATCATTGCTGGCGAAGGCATCCCTATCTTTGATGGTCGCCCGCCAATATCGCTTAAACTTTTAAGCAGTCGCACTTGGGCAGGCTCAGGCAATGTACTGGCTTGTTATGCGGTCAGTCGTTAAGGAGATTTATGGCAAAATCAATCACCGTTAGTACCAACGTAAATGTACCAATCGCTTTGGCTTGGGCAACTTGGACACAACCCGAACACATCACAAACTGGAATTTTGCCTCCCTAGACTGGGAATGTCCCAGCGCCAGCAATAATCCTGTGACTGGCGGAGAATTTTCATACCGCATGGCAGCCAAAGACGGCAGCAGTGGCTTTGACTTTGCTGGAACGTACAGCCAAGTGATTCCACTCGAGTTGTTGGAATTCACAATCGGAGACCGTGCCGTCAGCGTCAAATTTGAGGCTGTTTTGAAAAGTGAAACAAAAATTATCGAAACCTTTGAAATCGAAGATGTCAACAGCGCAGAACTGCAACGCGATGGGTGGCAAGCGATTTTGGGGAATTACAAACTTCACACGGAGCGTGCTGCATGAATAAAATTACGCCGTTTTTATGGTTTGATGGCAATGTAGAGGAGATGCTTAGCTTTTACACCAGTATCTTTCCAAATTCTCAGATAATTGGCACACCACCACGCTTAATTCTCGAGGGACAAGAACTGATTTTATTCAATGGCGGAGCGCATTACCAACTCTCGCCAGCTTTTTCGCTCTTTGTGAGTTGCCAAACCCAAGCCGAAATAGATGATTTATGGGAGAAACTAATATCGGGTGGTGGCGAACCCAGCCGTTGCGGTTGGTTAAAGGACAAATATGGGCTTTCATGGCAACTTGTTCCGCCGATGCTCGGGGCATATTTGCAAGACCCAGACCCAATCAAAGCCAAACGTGTTCTGGACGCGATGTTGCAGATGAATAAGCTCGAGATTGCTGTCTTACAAAATGCCCATGATGGCTTGTCCTAGAATATCAGAAAAATAAAAGTGGTATTTGGTAACATCGGGTATGCTTAGGCAGAATAGAGGCAAAATGGCATTATCTGAAACTCAAATTCTAAACCGAACGCATTGGGTCGAAAAAATTCGGCAATTCGATGGTGACTTTATCGTTTCTGTGCGAAGTCTCGAGCAACAATTGCGGGCAGAGCTTGGTAGTCTCGGATTGGTAGGATTGATTGGGCATCTTGAATTTTGTGGTGTGATTCCAGAGTCTTTTAGACATGATTCGAGCGAAGAAAAACTCTACTCAAAATACACTGATATTCTACTTGCTTTAGCCTTTGAACAATTGGGTTTAACCAGTTCAGTCCTTACTGAACGTGCTGACGCGGCGGATGTTGAATGCGTCAGCCAAAATCTAAGTTTTGTTGCTGATGCCAAAGCCTTTCGTTTAAGTCGCACTGCCAAAAACCAGAAAGACTTCAAAATAAATTCGATGCACACTTGGAAACGGGGTAAACCATTTGCAATGGTTGTCTGTCCGCTCTATCAATTACCAAGCAGCCAAAGCCAAATTTATCAGCAAGCCTCTACTATGAACGTTGGTATTTTTTCGTATGCCCATTTGGTCGTACTGCTCAGATTAGTACCTTTTCTTGGGCAGGCTCGAGTTTTGGAGCTTTTGCAGCGATTATTTCAGGTGGTTGCTGCGATGAATCCATCTAAAGATGCGTTATTTTATTGGAAGGCAATCAATTTGGAAATACTGCGTTTTGCTGATGAAGTCCAAGAAATTTGGATAGAAGAAAAAGAAAATTCAAGTTTAGCTTTGGCAATCCTTAAAGACGAGGCATTGACGCATCTGGCGAATGAACGCCAGCGTGTGATGCAAATGTCTCGAGCCGATGCAATTGCTGAATTACTTAAATCACACAATGTAGACTCACGCATCCAAGTGATTACAAAAGTCTCGAGTAACCAATTGTTTGAGGTACAGCCATGAGCGGTTATTTGCCAAAAAATGGTGTAGTGCAAACAGATGGTATAGAAGCCATTAAAGATTTACCTGAATCTTCGGTGCATTTAATTCTCAGCGATATTCCTTATGGGATTGGTGCAGAAGATTGGGATGTGCTGCATGACAATACCAATTCAGCCTATCTTGGCTCGAGTCCAGCCCAACAAAGTGCAGGTTCGGTTTTTAAGAGCCGTGGTAAACCGATTAACGGTTGGTCAGAAGCTGACCGCGAGATTCCATTGCAGTATTACAAATGGTGTCAAACTTGGGCAGACCAGTGGTTGCGTGTCTTAAAACCGGGCGGTAGCGCGATTGTTTTTGCAGGTCGGCGTTATTCGCATCGTTGTATTGCCGCCCTTGAGGATGTCGGCTTTAGTTTTAAGGACATGCTTTCGTGGCTTAAACCTCGAGCCGCCCACCGAGCGCAACGTCTGAGTCTGGTGTACGAACGCCGCGATAATCAAGCCGCCGCCGATGAGTTCTCTGGGTGGCGTTTAGGTAATTTGCGTCCTACTTTTGAACCTGTTTTATGGTTCACTAAACCCTATAAAATTGGTACTACAGTTGCCGATAATGTTTTGAACCACGGTGTTGGGGCGTATAACGAAACTGCTTTTTTGAAATATGAAGATTCGCCAGATAATGTTTTGCGAAGTGGTTTTTCTCAGGGTGAAATTGGTTTTCACCCAACGCAAAAGCCAGTCTTGCTGATGCAAGCCCTGATTGAACTGACTACTCAAAAAGGACAAA
>JANNEE010000351.1:0-7685 GCA_031388325.1 Deinococcales bacterium | reverse complement strand
ACCGGCGGAAGCACGGCCACCTCGTCGCCGTCGGCGACCGCGGTCTCGAGTTCGGCGGGCTCACCGTTGATGCCTCGCCTAGCCCAACAATTCGCGCCTCAACAACCAAAGCCGAGACTGGCTCGAGGTCAGCAAAGCCATTATTTGCCTCCACTGTTTTGAATGGAATCACATTCTCGCGCAACCAAATCACTTCGGGCGGCACACTTTGGGCTAAGGCAACACCAGCCAGAAGTACAAGTCCAAGCAATACTCTTTTCATGCTTACAGGTTACGCGATGTAGAAGAAAGAAAAAAGAGGAAACGCCATCTTGAGAAAAATTTTCTACCTTCGCCTTTTGCCTTTCGCCTACTGATACTGCCGCAACCATTCTCTGGCAATAATCATTTGTTGAATTTCACTCGAGCCTTCGCCAATTCGCATTAAACGGGCATCGCGCCAGTATCGTTCGACTGGATATTCTTTGATGTAGCCATAACCACCGTGAATTTGAATCGCATGGTCACAGGCAGCGACACCGACTTCGGAAGCAAAGAATTTGGCTTGGGCGGCTTCAAGCGTATAAGGTCGGTTGGCATCCCGCAGCGCCGCCGCTCTTAAAGTCAGTAACCGCGCCGCCTCGAGATTGGTAGACATTTCGGCAATCTTAAAAGCAATACCTTGGAATTCGGCAATCGGTTTACCAAATTGTTGCCGTTCAAGGGCGTATTTGCTGCTGGCTTCAAGCGCGGCTCGAGCCAGTCCGATGCTGATGGCAGCAATACCGATTCGTCCGCCATCTAAGACCCGCATCACATCCTTAAAACCTTGTCCCCTTGTGCCTAGCAGGGCATCGGCGGGAACAAACATCTCTTCAAAGTGCAGCATGGCGGTGTCCGAAGCGTTTAATCCCAATTTTTCTTCTTTGCGTCCAATGATTAAACCTTTGGTTTGCCTTGGGATGATAAAGGCGCTTAAACCATCGGTTTTGCTCTTATTATTTCGTGGCGGGTCGGTGCGGGCATTAATCACATATGTGCCGCCAACACTGCCTTGGGTGATAAAAATTTTACTACCATTTAGCACAAACCCGCCGCTCACTTCTTTGGCAACCGTTTGCATTGCGCCACTGTCCGAGCCACTACTCGGTTCGGTTAACGCCCAAGCACCAAGCGTTTTGGCACTGGCTAAATCGGGCAAATACTTGGCTTTTTGCTCCAATGAACCCGCCACCAAAAGATGCCCTGTGCAGAGCGAATTATGCGAAGCTACCGTTAAGGCAAGGCTACCATCGGCGGCAGCAATTTCCTCGAGCAGCCGTGCAAAGGTGGTGCTTGATAAGGCACTGCCGCCATACTCGTCGGGGGTTTGCGCTCCCATAATGCCCATCGTCCCCAGTTGCTCTACAATGCCAAACGGAAATTCATGGGTCTGGTCTCGAGAGGCAGCGCTTGGGGTCACTTCGCGGCGCAAAAAATCTTTGAGAGCTTTAAGCATGTCTTGTTGCTGTTGGTCTGGTTCAAAAAAAAGTAGATTGGACATATGAAAGTATAACACTTTTTCAGTGTTAAAGCAAAAAAGCGTTATATAAACCCATCCTTTTGCATGGCAACACAAGCCAGCCAGACTCTTAAAATAAAAGTTCATGAACTTTTCTTCTTCTTCACAAACATCATCTCGAGGCGAATTGTACTTATCGGTGGCAAGTTTACTGTGGTTGCTTTGGTTATTTGGGGCTTTATCGCAATCCTACACCCGTACTTTATCGGTCTTTTTGTTTGACTTGCTTGGCGCAACCATGCTGATTGTGTTATCTAAAAAATTACCAAGTGCCTTGCGTTTGACTGTGACTGGCTTAGGTCTAGCCTTACTTTCGATTGGCATTGGTGACGGCAACCTCAGTGCGGCACTGATGACCAACACCGACCCAAACCAGTGGCTTTCTTGGCGCAGACCTTTTCAATACTTAGGTTCTTTTCTGGTCACAGCTTTTTCGATTGCCCTGCCTTTTGCACTCTACCGCCAAGGCTTATACAAAAAAATGCAGCCTTTGATGGTTGTCATGACCAGTTTTCTAATCGCTGGGATACTGACCAGTGGACTGATTCTCTTCAAAAAAATCGAGGTTTTTCAACTGGTTTTCTTTTTTGTGGCGTGCTTAATTACTGCAATTTTTACCATGCAGCACTTTATTCTTAAAGACAACCAGCTTGCCAGCACCATCCGGCAACTGTCTATTGTTTTTATGTTGGCAAGCCTTGGGCGTTTGATTTTGATTTTACTGAATGCCTCAATCCTTGGCGATTTGATTTACGACTTTTTGTGGTGTGCTGGAATCAGTGCCGCCGCTTGGACACTGATTGTTCGGACTTAAATTGCCGTAATCGCTTCTTTTTTGACCCCAACATTGGCTAGACTGGCGTTTATGACCTCTAGCCACGCCCTCGCACTGGCTTCAACAATATCGGTGCTAACCCCGTTACCACTGTAAATAATCTCGCCAACTCGAGCGCGAATACTGACTTCGCCTAGCGCCTCGCCGCCTTCGGTCACCGCTTCAATACGGTAGGACTCGAGCGTCGGATAGACACCCACCAAATGATTGATGGCTTTGTAGGCTGCGTCCACGGGTCCGTCGCCACTGGAAGCGTGCTGCATTGGTCCTTTTGGGGTTTCTAAGGTAATCGTGGCAGTTGGCACGACATGTGTGCCACTCAGCACTTGGATACTCTCGAGCTTAAATAGCTCTGGGATGCTGTGGTCTCTTGTTTCGACCAAGGCTCGAAGTTCTTCAGTGCCAATTGCGCCTTTGCGGTCAGCAATGTCTTTGAAGCGGGCAAAAAGCACATTAACGCTTTCTTCGGTTAAACCGTGGTCAGCAATTGGGTTCTGCAAATTATAACCCAAATCCTCAAGGGCTTTTTTGAAGGCGGCTCTTCCCGAGTGCTTGCCAAGTACCAAAACACCAGCTTCGCGTCCAACCAATTCAGCATTCATGATTTCATAGGTGGCTTTGTTTTTTAAGACCCCATCTTGATGAATTCCAGCTTCATGGGCAAAGGCATTATCGCCAACCACCGCTTTATTGGGTTGTACCACCATCCCCGAATGACGACTGACCATACGGCTTAAACGGTAAATTTCTTTGGTGTTGATTTTGGTTTCGGCTTGGTAATAGTCGCCCCTTGTATAAAGCGCCATGACAATTTCTTCTAAACTGGTATTCCCCGCCCGTTCACCAATCCCGTTAATCGTGCATTCAACTTGGGTTGCTCCATTCTCGACGGCTGCCAAGCTGTTTGCCACTGCCATACCAAGGTCGTCATGGCAATGGGTAGAAATCGAAACATTACGGTCACGCACCACTTCATCGCGGATACGGGCAATCAAACGCCCATACTCGAGCGGTGTGCCGTAGCCTGTGGTATCTGGAATGTTAATCGTGGTTGCCCCAGCTTCGATTGCTACATTAAAAAGTTGAATCACAAAGTCAAAATCGGCTCGCATCACGTCCTGAGCGCTAAATTCGACATCATCACAAAAGGTACGGGCATAACGCACCATCTCGTCCGAAATCTCGAGAACTTCGGCTCGAGATTTTTTGAGCATAAATTCTAAATGCACATCCGAAGCACTGGTAAAGGTATGAATTCGCCAATTTTGGGCAACATCAAGCGCTCTAGCCGCCGTTTCAATGTCTTTTTTGTGAGTCCGAGCTAAGCCACAAATGTTTACCCCACGAACTTCTCGAGCAATCCGATGGACACAATCAAAATCGCCTTGGCTTGTAATCGGAAAACCTGCCTCGATAATATCCACACCCATTCGCGCCAAACCGTGGGCAATCTCGAGTTTTTGAGGCACGGACAACGCCACACCGGGGCTTTGTTCACCATCACGCAGGGTCGTATCAAAAATTTTAATATGTCGCATAGAAACTCCTTAAAGAAAAACCGTAGGAGCAAGGCGACCCTGCCCGTCAGGTGCGTGTTTAGGGTCAAGACAGCATGCCTTGCCCGCCTGAGAACAAAGTAATGTGTGAAAACCTAGGTAGTCGTTCTGAGTGAATATGAATTCGGTTCATAGAATCTCCAAACCAAGGCGTTCTCGAGCCAAAGCCCGTAGCACCAAGCCCGCTCGGTAGACAGATTGTGAATCCTCTAAGGTTATTTCTAAACCTCTGTCTGGGTAACGACTGACTCCAAACGATAAGTCAAGGATTTTTGCGGCGTTCATCTCGAGTGAATCTTCGCTTGGGGCTTGTTTAATCCGAGATAATAAATCCATCAGGTCATGGCTACGTTCAAGTTGTTTTGACTCGAGCAGAATCACGGCTTTAAGGTACTTTTCAATGCTTTCATGAAACAAAAAACTTGGAGTGGTGGCAATTGAACCAAGAACAGTGGTTGCACTGACCCAATCGTTTTCGGCATATTCAACCCATCTGTTGATGTCTCTGGAATCAGCCATAAGAATTTGTCCTGTCAAATAAAATTATTCCATCGCGCTTGACTTCGTTGCCCAGTAAAGAATCCGTTTCCTCAAAGCGGCTATTGGGCAGGGATAAAATATCCATAGGGAAACAAAAACCTGCTTTTCTAGCCGCTTGTTTGGCAAGTCCGGCTGGTTTGAGCTTAGCTAATAAATTGCCATTCCATTGCCAGTCAGAATCGTTGATGACCAGCAAAAAATCCCAGTCGCTCGAGGAATCAAAATCCCCCCTCGCTCTCGAGCCAAAGAGAATAATTTTGTTTGCACCACTGGCGGTTGCCATGATTTGGGCAATTTCTTTGAGTTGTGTTTGATTCATGACATCTCCAAACCAAGGCGTTCTCGAGCCAAGGCACGTAGCAATTTTGCATGGTGTTGGGCTAGTTGTGCGTCTTTGGTGACTGGTGAGGTTCTGCTTGGATAGCGAGCGCTGATTAGTTTTACATTAAGTTCTCGAGCCGCTAACCACAATGGGTTCTCCATCTCGAGATTTGGTTCTAAGAATAATAAGAATTTCAAGAGGTCGTGTGAACGGTCTGGAACAGTACCAGCTTTGACGAGAACAGCTTTTAAGTATTTTTCGCACGAAGTATGAAATAAATTTACTGCCAAAGGAACGCGTTTTTCAAGAATTTCTAAAGCCGTTTGGTAATCATCTTCGGCAAATTGAACCCAATCTTGCCAATTCATCGCTTCAGGCATAGGCAACCTCAGCAACTTCAAATACTGTTTTCCCTTCTTGCCAAATGACTCGAGCTAAAACATTATTTCCACTTTCAAAATCACTTTTTTGCATTGGTACTAAATCCACTGATTCTCGAAAACCCGATTTCCACAACGCTGTGTGTGCGACTCGAGCCACATCTAATTCTTGGTCTAAAGTGCTTGGATTCCACGTTTCGGGCATGACCAGTAAAAAATCCCAGTCGCTCGAGGAATCAAAGTCCCCTCGCGCTCTCGAGCCAAAGAGAATAATTTTATTCGCACCACTGGCGGTTGCCATGATTTGAGCAATTTCTTTGAGTTGTGTTTGATTCATGACATCTCCAAAGTAACACTAATAAAAAACCCCCGAGGATTCTCGAGGGTTGCGGGGACAAAAAAACAACTAAGCCGCGACCCTCGAAGGGTTTAGGGCTAGGCTTAGGCAAACGGCTTTCATGTGCAAGAAGCCTATCAAGGGACAAGGTTTCCTGTCAAGCCTGTAGACTCTTTTTATGCGGTCTTATGTGCAGTGGCTTGAAATGATTTCCAAAACCCGTCCGAGTGCATTTGCAGTTCAGGCATTACAAAGCCAACTCGAGAAAGAGCGCACTGGTCTTACGCCAAGTGAATTTGAGCATTTGGTACTGGCGTTGCAACAACTCGAGGTGCAACCCGAGCATACGAATTTGCTTGGTGTGGTCAACGTGGACTACCGAGCCGAGGGCATGGGCGGTAAAGGCAGGTTGTACCTCGAAGTTGGTGGGCGCACGATGCGTGAAGTGCTGGACAACGAGGTACTTGATGCCGCTCAGGTCTACGTTTTTATCAACGGCACAAATTTTGCTGGTTTACAAATAGATGCCGCCAATACGCTACTCGAGCGATTACCAGCCGTCTTGCGGGCTTTACAGGACTTAAATCTCGAGTTACTCGATTGCCCTGATGTGGCTTTAGAAGGGGTTAGTATTGCCACCATTCTCGAGGTCACAGCCAAGCGGTATTTGTTTTAAGAATTGTTATTACTCGAGCCGCGAAATTTCTCGTTTAGGCGCTCCGTCTTTGTAGGCTGCCAGCATTTTGTCTATGGCTTGTCCTCGGTGCGAAATGCTGCGTTTTTCGGTTGTGGTCAGTTCGGCATAGGTTTTGCCTAAGTTCGGCACATAAAAAAGCGGATCGTAGCCATGTCCTTCTCGTCCACGTGGACCCTCGAGGATTTCTCCGTGTGATTCAGCCCGCCACGATTCAACATAGCCATCTGGATAAGCAAGGGTCAGGACACAAACAAATTTGGCAACTCGAGGGTTGGGGACATTTTTAATGGCTTCGAGTAAGTACAAGTTCCTGTCCATATCGCTGACCAAACCCCCAAAACGAGCGCTGTAGACACCCGGAGCGCCATTTAAGGCTTCTACCTCGAGTCCAGAATCGTCGGCTAGGGTCGGGGTTTTTAAGGCATGACAAATACCGGCGGCTTTTATCAAGGCGTTTTCTTCGTAACTGCTGCCGTCTTCGATTGGCATGGTTAAACCAACTGGCATGGGCAGTAATTCCCAACCAAGCGGCAACAGGGCTTCTTGGAATTCTCTTAGCTTGCCTTGGTTACTGGTGGCGAGGACAACACGCATTACTGCTTAGGCTACCGTGACTTGAGGACGTTTGCAAGTTTGTAGGGTAAACTAAGGGTATATGAAAATAGAATCCGTTGAACTGCGCGAAATTCGCATGGACATGAAACACGCTTTTGAAACCAGTTTTGGGGTCACTCAGGAGCGCCGTATTATTTTGGTCAGCGTCTCGAGTGGTGGGATTACGGGCTACGGCGAGGTCAGTTGCAACGAAACCCCCGGGTATTCGTATGAAACCGTTGAAACCGCTTGGCATATCCTAAATGATTACATTGCTCCCAGTGTTCTCGGCAAGGTTCTCGAGCAAGCATCCGATTACCAAGCCTTGGTCAAACCTTTTCGCGGGCATCCTTTTGCCAAAGCTGGTTTGGAAATCGCCCTCTGGGATTGGTTTGCCAAAGCTGCCAACGCACCACTTTGGAAATATATTGGTGGTGTAAAAACCGAATTGCCCGTGGGTTTAAGTGTGGGAATCAAAAAAAGCCCTGAAGCTCTTGCCGAATTTGTACTCGAGCAACAAGCCCTAGGCTATCGGCGTATTAAACTTAAAATTGGCAGGGGACGCGATTTAACCTATGTCGCAGCCGCCCGAGCCGCGCTGGGCGAAAACATGAATTTAACGGTGGATGCCAATTCGGACTATACCTTAGAGGACACCAATATGCTCCAAGAACTCGATCAGTATAAACTGCAATACATTGAGCAACCGCTCGAGAACGATGATATTATTGACCACGGCACATTGGCAAAAAGTTTGCAAACCCCACTTTGTTTGGACGAACCGATTCACAGTGCGAATGATGTTCGCCGCGCTGTGCAGATGGGGGCTGCCAAAGTGATTAACCTTAAAATTGGGCGGGTTGGCGGACATTTGGAATCGCATA
>JANNEE010000332.1:0-2045 GCA_031388325.1 Deinococcales bacterium | reverse complement strand
CTCATCGAAGGGCTGCCAGATTCTGAACCAATGACTTTTTATCGTCAGGGCGCAGAGTCGGATTTCACAGATTTGTGCAGGGGTCCGCATATTCCACGCACTGGTTTAATCCCGCCGCACTTTAAGCTGACCGCCACCAGTGGCGCGTATTGGCGTGGTTCGGAAAAAAATCCGATGCTGCAACGTATTTACGGCGTGGCTTTTGCAACGGCTGCCGAACTCGAGAAACACTTGTGGCAACAAGAAGAAGCCAAAAAACGTGACCACCGTAAACTCGGTAAGGAAATGGATTTATTTGCTTTTTCCGATGAGGTTGGGCAGGGTTTGCCGTTGTGGTTGCCTAAAGGCGCTTTTATTCGCAAGAAGCTCGAAGATTACATGTACGAAAAAGAACAAGAACATGGCTATGATTATGTGATTAGTCCGCACATCACCAAAGAAGCCTTGTATCACCGCTCTGGGCATTTGCCATATTACGCCGATGGGATGTACGCCCCAATTGTGATTGACGACGAGAATTATTACTTAAAACCAATGAACTGCCCACATCACCACATGATTTTTGCGGCTCGCCCGAAGTCGTACCGTGACCTTCCCGCCCGTTACGCCGAATTCGGCACGGTTTACCGTTTTGAACTCTCGGGGGCTTTAACGGGCTTGGCTCGAGTGCGTGGTTTTACCCAAAACGATGCCCATATTTACTGCGCTAAATCTCAGGTCAAAGAAGAATTTATTAAAGTCATTAAGCTCTTTGAAGAAGTCTACAAGGACTTTGGAATCTCAGACTACTGGTTTAGGTTATCCCTGCCAGACTTTGAAAACAACCCCGAGAAATTTGGTGAACCCGGACCAAACTGGGATGAATCCATCGCGGCGATTCGGGCGGCACTTGAGGAGACAGGCGCGAGTTACGTCGAGGGCATTGGTGAAGCCACTTTCTACGGACCTAAACTCGATGTGCAACTGCGAACTGTGGTCGGCAAAGAAGAAAGCATTGCCACCAATCAATTGGATTTTATTGTGCCAAGTCGCTTTGACCTAGAATTTACTAATGCGAACGGCGAAAAAGAAACGCCTGTCGTGATTCACCGCGCCATCATGGGCAGCTTTGACCGCTTCTTTGCGTTTTATCTTGAACATACAGCAGGTAATTTCCCAGTGTGGCTTGCCCCAGAACAAGCGCGAATCATCACCATTTCAGACCGTCATCTCGAGTACGCCAAAACCTTAGAAGTGCAAATGAAAAAAGCCAAATTGCGGGTTTCGGTGGATTCAAGCAGTGAACGAATGCAAGCCAAAATCCGCGATGCCGAAATTGCTAAAGTGCCGTTTATTTTGGTGGTTGGCGACAAGGAAATTCTCGAGAATGCTGTTTCGGTACGTGAACATGGCAAGGGCGACAGGGGCAAAGTCAGCACTGCAAGCCTGATGACCGAAATGCTCGAGCGGGTTGAACAAAGAATTTAGGTTTTTACTACTCGAGCCGCTAAAACTCACGGCTCGAGTTAAAGCATCGGTTCTATCGGCTGATGCTCAAATAGTGTGGATAAGGTCACGAGCGTGTTGGTTCGGGTCACACCGGGAACTTGCTTAATACGGTATAAGAGCATCTCGAGTTCATGTGGATTAGCAGCCCGAACTTTAAGGATTGCGTCCACATCTCCCGCCACACTGTAACATTCTTCGATTTCTGGCAACTGAATAAAATTCGAGGCAACCGCCATTCCATTAGAATTATTCTCGAGCCGAAGTTGAATAAATGCCAAGGTGCTAAGTCCAACACTTGGGGCGTTGATTCGAGCGCCATAACCGCTAATAATCCCGCGTTTCTCGAGGTTCTTGACACGGGCATGAACAGTGGCAGCACTTAAACTCACCTTGGCGGCAATGTCGGCATAGGTTTGTCGGCAGTCTTGTTGCAGTTCTTTGAGGATCGCACGGTCGGCTTCATCTAACTGAATCATATTCGGATTCTAACACATACGCCCAATCATGTATTGACGAAGTGCTTAATACTCATATATTGTCAGGTATGAATTCCACTG
>JANNEE010000331.1:0-12259 GCA_031388325.1 Deinococcales bacterium | reverse complement strand
CCGTCGGCGGCAGTGGTGACATCACAACCCATACGGGTCAGTAACCCAGAGACAATTTTACGCACCGATAAGGAATCGTCTACCAGTAACATTCGGGTTCGGCGCGTGGCGGCAACCGTACTTGGAGCTTGGATTTCGCCTCGTTCAAGTTTGGCAAGTCCGTTTGGGTCAAGCATTAAAATAACGTCACCTTCGGCACTGACCGAAGCGCCAGACAAATGGGCAATCTGGTCAAATGGGGCATCGAGTTGCCGAACCACAGCTTGCTCGAGTCCAATCATCGCGTCCACTTCGTAGGCTACACGTCCAACTTCGGATTCTAAAATCATCACCACAATCCGTTTGGTGTCGTTGATACTGCGTGGCAACTCGAGAATATCGGCGAGGTGGCTAAGAATAAAACTCTCGCCTTGTAAAACAAATTGACGTTCTAAACTGCCATCGGGCAGGGTAGTTTGTACAATATCTCGTAAGTCTAGGCTGCGTAACGCCCGAACAGTTTCGGCAGGGACAGCAAAATGCTCGCCGGAAACTTGAATCCCAAGAATATCGGAAACAATTAAATTGGCTGGGATACGCAGACTAAAGCGCGTACCAAAGCCATTTTCGGTTTGGATACTGACTGCGCCTTTTAAGCGGCGGATATTGTTGGCAACCACATCCATGCCGACCCCTCGCCCAGCACGGTCGGTGACGCTTTTGGCGGTGCTTAAACCGGGTAAGAAAATCAGTTCGGCTGCCATTTCATCGGTCATGGTGTTGACTTCATCTTGGCTTTTTAAGCCGCGTTCAACTGCACGGCGACGGACTGCCTGTAAATCTATGCCTGCCCCATCGTCTTGTACCTCGAGAACCAGATTTGCCCCGCGCCGCATGGCGGTAATTTTTAAGACACCCTCTGCCTGTTTGCCTGAACGACGGCGCACATCAGGAGCTTCGATGCCGTGAATTACAGCATTGTTGACCAAGTGGGTAAATGGGTCTACCAGATTTTCTAAGACCAAATTATCAATTTCAACATTTTCGCCAGTCAGTTCTAGCTTGACCATTTTACTAACCGCTTCGGCGGTGGTTCGCACTTGTCGCCGTAAACGCTGGTACAACCTAGAAAGTGGCACTAAACGCAAACGCCCAGCCTCGAGCCGCAAAGACCGCGTGAGTTTTTCAAAGTCTTGGGTTTCGCGCTTAAAGCCTCTGCCAATTTCCTCGAGTTCAAGTTGAAGCTCAGAAATGTCAGCAGTCAACTCGGCAACACCACGGGCAATTAAACTGGTGTCGTCGTAACGATCAAACTCAAGTTCTGAAAACATGGCTCGCACATCTTCAATTAACTGGCTTGGGGCTTCGGTCTGGGTATCGGTTTCTGGTTCGGGGCTGTCTGCCATGAATTTAGGATTGCCAAAACGTTCGGTAATATCGGCACTGGTTTTTTCTAAACGCACTCGGCTACCCGCCAAGAGTTCGTTCAGTTCTTCGATTCGACGTGAAAAATTATCAAAACGAGCGCGGGTGAGTAACACTTCCCCCGACAAATTAAGTACCCGTTCCAGACGGTTCAAACCAACCCGTAAGGTCACATTGGCAGTCGGTGTATCGGTTTGAACGGGGGCTGGGGTGACTGGGGTCAGTTGTATTTGTGGGGTAGTGGTCAAGACATGTTCTTGTACCCCAAGGATTAAATCAAGGGCTTGATGGGTGCCTTCGAGTGCGCCAAATAAAGCGACTTCGCGTCCTTCGGCAGTGGCAATCATTCTCGATAAGGCATCTATGCCTTGGGCAACAGCATTGCCAAATTGGTCATTCCACTCGGTATTGCCATCTCGTACCAAAACCAGTGCATCCTCGAGACGGTGGGCAAGTTTACCAAGAGGGTCGCAACCGACCGAATAACTTGCGCCTTTGACGGTGTGAAATCCACGAAACATCTCATCCAAGGAGGCTTGGGGGGCTTTTGTATCCAAGGTTTCTAAACCGTGGGCGACCAATTCTAGGTTCTCGAGAACTTCTGGGGCAAAGTATTCCCAAACTTCGGGTTGATTACGAAAATAATGGCGTAAATCATTCACGACTTGCTCGGCTGAACTGGTTTTGACCACAGGCTCTGAACTGGTTTTGACCACAGGCTCTTCAAATTCAACTCCTGCCAGCACCGCTTCTAAGTCTGGCTCGAGTTCATCAATAAAGCCCATACTTGCACCCATTTGAGCTTGAGAGCGCTTAAAATGAGTTGGGTTTTTGACCAATAAGCGTTGCAGCAGGTCGCCGCCACCTAAAGCGGCGAGGGCTAAACCCGGTTCGCCTTCATCGCCTGTGGTCTGAATTCGTTCTAAGGCTTCGGACAGCACGGCGGTGACTTGTGCCGAAAAATCGAGGGCGAGTCGGCGTTCATCGGCAGCAAATAAATGAGCGCTTTCAAAAACACGTTCAAGCAGTCCAGCCAAGCTCGAGACCTCACCATATTGGTACAGACCAGCACTGCCTTTTAAGCGGTGTGAAGCCACTACAAGACGGCGCATCCCATCTGGATGAACCATCAAAAACGGGGCAGACTCGAGTTCGCCAGTGGTTTCCCAGGCTTCGGTCAAGAAACTTTCGATTAAATCTTGGGGGCGAGTGGCTGTCATGATTTAGGCGGGTAAGCGGAAGCGCTCGAGGCTTTGAGATAAGGATTGTGACAGGGTTTGTAATTCGCCTGCTGCCACACCACCTTGACGGGTGTTATTTTCGGTCACTTGAGCGGTTTTTACAATTCGGGTCACATTTTCACGTACCGTTTCGACCGATTCGGCTTGTTCGGTTGCCAAACTAGCGATGTCCAAAGCCACTTGCGCCGATTGTTGGGCAAGGTCAGAAATGCGTTCCAAGCGCTCACTGGCTTGGGCTGCCACTTGCGTACCAATTTGCACTTGTTCTGCCCCACTGATGGCTCGAGTCGAGAGGCTTTGAATTTCGGCTTGTACGTCCTTAACGATGGCTGTGATACGACTGGCGGCTTTTGCCGAATCATCGGCTAGGGAACGCACCGCGTTGGCTACCGCCCCGAAACGCGCTCCGGCTGTACCAGCGCCAGCCGCTTCAAGCGAAGCACCCAAGGCGAGAAGATTGGTCTGAGAAGCAAAGCGAGAAATGGTACGCACCACTTCGTTAATCTCGTCGGAACGTCGCGCTAAACCCTGCATTCCTTGGGTCATCTCGAGCATCCGAGCGCGAATTTGCACCAATTGCTCACGTGTTTGGGTCACGGCTATTGTTCCCGCACTCGAGGCTTCTAAAGTAAATTGCGCGGCAGTCGCGCCTTTATCGGCGGTCATGGCAAGCGACTGCATGGCTTCTGCCACCAAGTTGGTTTGATTCTGTGCGCCTTGGGCAAGGCTGGCTTGCGATTGGGCATTCTCGAGAATCCCTTGACTGGTCTGGGTCATTGAATTGGCGCTGGCAGAGACCCGTTCGGCGGCGGAACGGACATTGCCAAGCAGCACCCCGAATTCGTCGGTCATGATGTTAATAGCATCGACCACGTTACCCAATACATCGTCGGTGACTGCGCCTTTTTTGGTTAAATCTCCACCCGCAATGTCCATGGCGACATTTAAGAATTCCGAAACATTTTCTTGTAATTTAAGACCGCGTTGGCGCTCCAAGTCTTGCTCGCCAAGTAAACCCTTTAATTGTAAAATTGAGGCATTTAAGGTGTTTGCCACCGAACCAATTTCATCACGTCCCGAAACAGCAATACGCATATCTAAGTTGCCACTGCGGAGGCTCTGAGCGCCGCGTTCAAGGTTTGCCATACGAATAGCAGTTGAACGCGCCACTAAGAACGCCAAAATAATACCGACCAAAAGTCCGACTCCAAGGGCAATAAAAATCAGCCGTTGGGTTTGTTCAGCATTTTGAGTTGCCACTTCGCGTTGGGTCGTGGCGATGTTATCGTTGATGTCGGCTAGGGTTTGTAAACTGCCACGCAAACTGTCGAGTGAAACAATCGCCCGCTCTGAAATCGCAGCCGTTGGCGCTTGGGTGCTGGCAATCACAAAGTAATCGGTGGTTTCTTTTTTGTTTTGGTCTACCAATTCTTGGATACGTGCCACCGCCGCTTTTTCTGAAGTCAGCAAAGGCGCACTTCTCGAGCCAAGGTTGGTGGCAGAACTTGGGCGAATACTCAGTGCATACTGAGAGGTATAGAGGTTAAAAATCGCTTCGCCCAACTCGAGTGCGCCTTGGGCATCGTACACATATTGTTGGCGTGTTTCGGCATTTAAGGTGTTGCGGTTCAGTAACTCGAGAAAACGTTGGGCATCGGCATACGCCAATTGTGAATTGGCAAGGGCTTTGGTCGGGTTAAGGGCATATTCGTAACTATTGCTTAATGCTGACTGCAATGAGCGCAAACCGCCCAAAGCAGCAAAAGTCACAATCGCAGTGGATAAAACCAAAGCCAAAACAATCAAAACCAGTTTCCAAGTAAAACGTAAATTGGTCAACAAACTGGTACGAATCGGCAAACCAGCCGATTCTAGCGTTTGTAATGGCTCAAAAGTCACTTGGGGCTTAGGTTGAAATAAAGATTTTCTAACTTGGCTCATGATTCACCCTCCTTTCTTTAAGCTGGCAAACGGAAACGCTCTAAGTTTGCCGATAAATTCTGTGCCAATTGACGCAATTGCTCGGCATTATTTTGACCACTTTGGCTCTGCTCACGGGCTGATTGGGCGGTGGCTGCAATCGTCTGAACGGCTTGAGTTACATTCTGGACACGACTCACTTGGTTGCGTGTCACCTCGGAAATGCGGTTGGCAAAGTCCGATGATTGCTGTGCCAGTTGGGCGATTTGTTCTAACTGATTACCTGCTTGCGAGGCGATTTTATAGCCAGACTCAACTTCTTTTGTACCGTCTTCAATACCGACCACCAAGCCCTGAATTTCGGTTTGAATACTCTTAATTAAGCCCGCTACACGGCTGGTGGATTTCGCCGAGTCTTCTGCCAAGCGCCGTACTTCGTCTGCCACAATCGCAAAACGAGCGCCAGCCTCACCTGCACCCGAGGCTTCAATCGCGGCGTTCAAGGAAAGAAGGTTGGTTTGCGCTGCAATACCAGAAATGGTGTCCACGATTTCTTGAATCTCGAGCGAGCGATCTGAAAGGCTTTTAACTGACTTAGAAATGTTGCTCACTTCACGACGAATCGAGTTCATGCCCGTTAAGGTTTCTTGCACAGCTTGCTGACCTTGACGGCTGGCATCGAGGGTGCGCTGTGCGATTACGGCGGTGTCGGAAGCGGTGGTGGTCAGTTCCTCGAATTGCTGGCTGACTTCGAGCGCTTGGCTTTGGGCTTGCTGGGCGATTTCTTCTTGGCTGACCGCACCTTGCACAATGTTGCGGCTGGCGTGGGTCAATTCTCTTGCACCTGAGTTGACTTGTTCGGTCGTGGCTTGAACATCTTTAAGTAAGTAACCAACTTCTTCGGTCATCAAGTTAATTGCGTCAATCACGTTACCCAGTACATCTTCAGAGACCCGCCCTTTTTTGGTAAAGTCGCCACCTGAAATATCCATCGCCACGTTTAAGAATTCGCCAATGTTATCTTGGAGTTGTTTAGAGCGCACCGCTTCATCACGTTGACCATCCACGAAATCGCGGAGTTGCAAAACCGAATTGTTAAAAGCCATACCCAACTGACCGATTTCGTCTCGAGACCGCACCGTCATGGTTTGCGATAAATCGCCAGAACCAAATTTCTCGGCAACCCCCACCATTTCTGAAAGCGGTCTGGTAATCGAACGGGCTGTAAAAAACGCAAAAAGTAATAACAACAAGACTAAAACGAGCAAACCAATCAAAACCAAGCGCTGGGTATTTTGCAAAGTACGAACCCGTTGCTCGAGCAGTTCGTTCAGTTTAGCCAAAGCATTATCGTACAGACTGTAATAATTGGTCAGCAAACGGTTCATACCCGACACGAAATTAGGGATAGGATAGCCAACAATTGGATTATTGACCCCTTCTGAAAGACCCCCAACTTCTTGAATAAAGGTACGTTCAACTACATCGTCTAAAGTTGCTGTCGCGGCACGGTTATAACCACCAGTCTGCAAGAAAAATTGCCGAAGTTCTTTGGGATTTGCATCGGCTGCAAATGAAGCCGAGCGTTCAGCTTCGGTTAAAACCGTCCGAACTCGAGACAAAATGGCATTCAAACGAAATTTTTCATCTTCAACAATCCGCTTACGGGTAAGAATACCCACACCAAACCCAGAAATTTGACCAAGGTCATCTAAAATGGTTGGCAATTTATTGATCGTCAAGTCAACCGTGTACAACGAGTCTAACGAAGGGTCAAGCACAAGGTTTGAGTTATTAGCAACAATTCGCAGTAAGTCAAACATTTCCGTGCGAATTAAGCGATTATGCGCCGTAAAGTTGGCATCAGATGTGTTGGTCACAAGGTTTTCTTCGATGTTGCGCCAACTGGTTTTCACTTTTTCGTAGCCGTCGTCGGCTTTGAATGACTTGCCAAATCGGTTATTGAGTCCGTCGGTGGTGGCAAGTAAGACATTGATTTCTTCAGCTTTCTTTTGGCGTTCTTGAATTGTTGCTCCGCCCGAGCGTTGCTGAGTCACCAGACCACGATGCTCTGAAAAACGTTGTAAGAGTGTTCCTAAACTGCGTAAATACAAAGCGCCATCGCGTTCACGTAAAGAAAAATTGATTTGTTGTTGTTGTTGATTCAAAAGTAAAAAGGTAACGATGCCCAAAGGAATCATCAGCGACAAGACCAAAAATAGTAAGCGGGTGGAAACCAAAAATCCACCGCGTGGCGCAAATGCAGATGAGGCTGTTGTGGCGACAGTTTCAAACTCGATTGAGGTCACACTCGAGCTAGGCGAATCGGTTTTTTTACGAGAACCGAACAACGAAAACTTAGGTTTCTTGGTCGCGTTCATTGGTAGACCTCCTGTGATGGGTTCATCGGCGAACCTCCCTGTAGCAGCTTCATTAGGCAACCTCCTGTGTTAAGAACCAAACTCATGATAAAACCCGATTGACCGTTGTCGGAACTGTAAAAACAACCTGACTTGACTGGGGTGCAAAAACCATAGACAACTGATCCAAAATTTTAGGTAATGAAAGCATCGGAATAACTTCGCCCGCGTAACGCATTCCACCTTGGCAAATTGGCTCAAGAATCGGGTCTATGGTGGTGAAAGTAGCTTCAAAAGCTACAAATCCTAGGGCGGCATCTATGCCAATCCCAAAATTTTTGGCTTCAAATTCGAGTTGGACTGCAAATTCGTGCTTGGGAATTGGCAATTTGAGCAAAGGCTCGAGTGCCACAATCGGAATGACTTGTGACCGCAAAGCAAACAATCCAAGTAAGGCGCTGGCGGTTCGTGGCGCACGGCGTAAATCGGTCAGGCTGTAGACTTGACGGGTATACGCCCCAGCAATACCAACCCTAAACTGTCCAAATTGAACCACGCAAGCACGTTGACTCGAGATCATAATTTCCTTAAGAAGCCGTTAAACGCGTCACCATGTTTAATAAAGCATCGGCGGTGTAGGGTTTTGGCAAGTAATCGGTTGCCCCTTGGCGTTTGCCCCATTCAATATCGGTCGGTTGGTCTTTACTCGAGATGATGCACACAGGAATGTCTTTACTGCTTGGGTCACGGCGTAATTTACGCAGAATTTCATAGCCATTGCGTTGCGGCATGACCACATCAAGTAAAATTAAATCTGGTTTTTCTTGTTCAATCAAGGCTTCTACACCTTCGCCATTGATGCACATGGCGACCCGATGAGCCGCACCCGTCAGAATGGATTCGGCAAATTTCAAGTCTGCCATTGAGTCGTCTACAGCGATTATTTTTGCCATGAATTACCTCTAAAATTGAGAGTAAGGCATTTGTAATGCCTAATAAGATACCGTACCAGACTTCTGAGTGAAGTTGTGTGCGTTTTGTACATCGGCTAAATAGGCTCAGTCTAAATAACGTCTCATCCCTCCAAGGGTGGTTAATAAGAATTTTGAACTGCTGTATTCTACGCGGTATTCTAAAATGTGCAATTGTTTTTGGGGCGACCATGAAGCCAGACCATCTGCCAAACTCCAAACTCGAGATACGGGCGGCTTCGGCAGGGACTGGTAAAACCACCAGTTTGGTGAGGATGTACTTAGAAGCCTTAAAGCACACCCCAGCCCGAAGAATAGCGGCAGTGACGTTCACACGGGCTTCGGCACGGGATTTGCGTGAGCGTTTACGGGCGGGGCTACTCGAACTGCTTGAGACTGGACAGTATTTGGATGTGACCCTGCATTCCAGAACTCCCTTTGAACGTGCCTTACAAGAGTTAGACTCGAGTATAATATCAACCATTCACGGTTTCTTTCGGGTTTTGTTGCGCCTAAACGCCCCAAGCCTAGGCTTAGACCCAGAATTTAGCAACTTGGACGAAAGCCAAGCTAAAGATATTTACCGCGCCGCCAGCAGTGGTGTTCTTGCTAAAGCTGCCCTGTTTGGTGGGGCGGGTGCAAATTTACTGGCTCAGCAAGGCTGGGAAGAGGCTTTAAGCGCCTTAGAAACCCTCTTTGAAAAACGGGTTTACGCACCATTTCACAGCACCGACCAAAGTTTACTCGAGGCATTTAACAGCGCCATTAACCAATACCAAAACCACTTGGCAAATAGCAGCTTATCCGCCACCGACATTGAAATAAAAACCTTGCAGTTACTCGAGAACCCCGAGTGCCTAAAACGCATTCAAAGCCGTTACCATTTGCTGCTAGTGGACGAATTTCAAGATGTCAACCCGCTTCAAGCCAAAGTCTTTACCCAGCTTCAACTTAAACATATTATTTTTGTCGGTGATGCCAAACAAAGTATCTATGCTTTCAGGGACGCGGACGTAACGGCTTTTATCGAGATGTACCAAAAAGCCACGCCCCTGCTGCCCTTGACCACCTCGTACCGCCACGGAAAAGCCCTGACTGCACTCTACTCAAGCCTAGCCGAGAGCCTATTTGCCGAATTTAGTGAGCAAGGACTACCCGTCAGTGTTCATAGTGGGCGCAAATTAGACGCAACTTCAAAGGCTGAAATCCATTTGATTGAAGCCAGCAGCCTAGAAAACGGACGAAACACCGAAGCTCGAATTATTGCCAAACGCCTCTGGGAAATCCATCAACAAGGTTATGCGTGGCGCGATATAGCCATTTTACTTCGTACCCGAACTTCTTTAAGTCATCTCGAGCCAAGCCTTAAATTTGCCCAAATCCCATTTTTGGTCGGCAGTGGACAACGCTACTATGACCGCCGTGAAATCCGTGATGCGATGCTGCTGCTACGGGCTAAGCTCTACCCTTTTGCTCCAGAAAACCTTGCAGCACTGGCAAGACTCCCCAGCATCAACTTGCCGTTAGGGACAATCGAAAAACTCTTTAAGAACCCAAAAGCTGCCTTGCAAACCGACGAATTTAGCGCCCTGACCGAACTGCTCGAGGTGATTCATGCCAGCACCGACGCACTTGGCTTACTCGAAGCCGCTTGGATGCACCTTGGTATCAACTTAACCAGAGAAGCCCAAAGTTACGCCAATTTAGATGGCTTATTATACCAATTGGCAGCCAGAGGCGCACGCGACCCTCGAGCCGCCCTTATATTTTTAGAACGCGCCCAACTTGGCGAAGCCGAAGGCGACGAACCACTTGAGGGACAAGACGCAGTACGCATTCTAACCATCCATGCTTCCAAAGGACTCGAGTTTCCAATTTGTGTGGTTTTTGATTTATCACGCAGTGAACGCAATAACACCGATTTGTTAGCCATTCACCCCAACGGAGAAATTGCATGGCGCGGCACAGACCGCTACCACAGCATCCAAAGACACTGGAATGTAAGGCGCGACGGCGAAGCCAACCGCTTACTCTATGTTGCCATGACCCGCGCCAAAGACCACCTGATACTGACTGGCTCGAGTACCGGCACAAGCCGTGGCTGGCTTGCCACCTTAGAAAAAATCGGACTGCAAAACCTGCCACACTTAGAAGTTTTTAGCCACCCAGAAGACCAAACTATCCCGCTCGAGACCAAAACAAGCACCACATCCTTTATGACCCTGATTCCTAATCCGCAACTTGCCAATGCCACCTTTAAGCGCCATAACCCACGGGTACGCGCCCCCACCCGTTCACCCCAAGCAGGCGAACTCGAGCCACAAAGCGACGAAGTACAACTGCTGGATTTACTGCACGGCGAAGCCAACACCATCCCCCAAGCCGAACGGGTGATTGGCACACTTGTCCATTATGCGATAGCCGAAAATTTCTCGAGCAGCAACAACACCCAACGCCAAATTTTAAGCGCTCAGTATGTGCTGCATCCCTACACCGTTGAGGAACGCCAAGCCATGCTGGATAGTGCATGGTGGTACTTAGAACAATACGAAAAGCTCTATCCCAACCGCCAAAACCGCTTACACGACTACGCTGAACTGCCTTTTGCTTACCAACAAGGCGAGACCACTTGGCAAGGCATCATAGACCGTTTGTATCAAGAAGAAAACGGCAATTGGATTCTCGAGGATTACAAGACCGATAGTATCCCAATCGTAGAACTTCCACAACGCGCTCGGGCTTACGAGCGACAACTTGGCATTTACCAAGAAGCTGTGCGACAAGCCAAAAATATCGAACCAGAACTACGCCTGACTTTTTTGCACCACGGCATCACTTACCGACTCGAATAACCTGTCTTCCTCTTTCTTCTTTCCTCTTTCCTCTTTACAATACCCTCGTGAGCCTGCCCGACCTTGACCCGAATGTACCCTTGCATCTTCGCAAAGCCGCGATGCGTGATGTAGAAGCGATGCTACAACTAATTGCACATTGGGCAAGACGCGGCGTGATGCTGCCCAAATCACGCGACCTGCTTTATACCCAAATCCGTGATTTTTATTTGCTCGAGACGATAGATAGCGGTATCGCTGGGATTATTGGACTGCATATTTTATGGTCAGACCTTGCCGAAGTGCGTTCACTGGCAATCCACCCAAATTTTCAAGGACAGGGCTTAGGTAAGCAATTGGTCTACGGCATCGAACCGGAAGCTCGAGAAGTTGGGATTTTGCGTTTATTTGCTTGGACCCTCGAGCCGAGTTTTTTTGTTCGCTGTGGGTATTCCGAAATTACGCTCGAGGAATTACCACCCAAGGTCTACAAGGAGTACCATAAAAATGCGATGGTCAAACGCTTATAGCGGGTGTGATTTTCCTTGGACAGAAACAGCTTCGGTGGCTTTGGCTAAGCCGTACAAAGGCATGTTGCCGTAGATGCTCTCGAATGCACCGGCTTTAACTTGATAGGTTTCATGCCAGATACCAACCGATTGGCTGCGGTAGGCATATTTGAAAAAGTTTTTCCAAGCTTCGGGGTGGAGGCTTGGGTCTTGGCGGGCAAAACGCTCGAGGTCTTGGTGGCTGCGCCAATACTGAATCATTGTGACTTGACGAAAGTTTGGGCTAAGCAAAGTTTCAACACTTAAAAAACCACGTTCTGGATGTTGATATAAGTATTCAATCATCGGCTGCATGGCTTGAAAAACAGGTAGCCATTCTCGAAACTTGAGCCAATTATTGATTCGTATGCCAATCAAAAAAACAACAATGTCTCCCTCGTGTTTGGCGGTAAATCGTCCTTGCTGAATCATATTTTTCTCCTTTTGATTATTGTTAATTTAATGAACAGTGTTAAGTCAATAGTTCGGTAATTTTCAGGCAAAATTCAAATTATATCTTCCTACAGGGCAGACACGGAGGTCTGTTCCTATGAGATCAAAATGCGTTCCAGACACAAAAAATTAAAAACATTCCGAACTATTGTTAAATGGCTGTCAAAAAAACTATAGCCTCAGTTCTCGCTGCAAAATTTGCATCTGCCAAGCAAACAATGGTTCAGCCGTTTCCAACGGCAAATGCGAATTGGTCAGCACCAAAGAAACCACACCATGCAGCGAAGCCCAAAGCAACCCGCCAGTCATTTGTGGGTCGAAGGCTTTAATTTTCCCTTCGTTCATACCTTCGGACAAGGCTCTGGTCAGGATGCTAAAGGAATCCACAAAATCGGTGTAGCCAGTCGGGGCGGTTTGCGCCAAAAATTCGCCACGCTGCATAAACATCAGGCGGTAATGAACAGGATGGTTCATGCCAAAATCAAAGTAGGCTCGCCCAATTCGCCAAATCCGTTCATGGTGGTCACTCGA
>JANNEE010000313.1:0-3667 GCA_031388325.1 Deinococcales bacterium | reverse complement strand
TGCTGAAGAATTGGGGCTAAAAATTCCTGAACCACGTTATCGTCCAGCTATTTATGCAGTCAGTTCGCATCACACTTCTCTAATGTCTGGTGATTAAATAACCATTCTACTCGAGTAAATTCCGTAACCAACGCTCGGGCGAATTCAAAAACCCTTTCCAGTCGCGCAGCAACTCGAGGTCATCGGGAGCGCTTTGGCGAATACCCCAAGCCCCAAACTCGAGAATACTGGTGTTCGGCAAAGACAATAATATCGGTGAGTGGGTGGCACAAATGACTTGCGCTCCCCTTGAAGCCAGATTGTGTAGTAATGCCAGTAAACCAAGTTGTGATTGAAAAGATAACGCGGTTTCAGGTTCGTCGAGTAAGTAAAACCCGCTCGAGTCAAAATGTTCGTTCAGAATGTGCAGTAATCGCTCACCGTGCGAACGAGAACTGTAGCCGCGCTCAGTACGTCTGGCTCGAGTGGATTCGAGGTCGGTAATAAGGTCTGATAAACTACTGGCGCGAAGAAAAAATCCTTCTGGTGACGCATCATCTGGCGTTCCAAGTTTGGTATTCCATGAAAGCGGTGCATCCTCGAGTGAAAGTTCTGTACCAGTGCGCTTTAAGTATGGTGTGGCTGCCCCAATGCGTTTGTAGCGCACAGCAATACTCTCGAGTACGGTGGTTTTACCAGAGCCGTTCTCACCGACAAAAAAAGTAATTGGATTTGAAAATTTTAAGCCGTTATCCCGTATTTGCTGCACGGCTGGAATGTTATACGGGTGCGTCTCGAGCCAAGGCTGGGGTTCGTAATTCAGTGATTGTAAATGCAGCCGTTTCACTGGTTTACTTTACAACATGGTACTTTATGCCATGTCCGCCGAAACATTTATTGCCGAGTTCATTGGTCATTTGGCTCGAGATGATTTTTACAATGCCCGAACTTTTACCCAGTATTTTAGCCAAACCGACCATGGCGGCGATGAAAAAAACATTGTCGACTTACGGGTCTCGCAGCTTTTAATTAAAGCCCTTGGTTACACCGATTCTGAGTACGATTACGATAATGCCGTCGGTAAACGCCGCCCAGATTTTTTGGTGCGTTTAAGCAATTATCCAAAGCCGTGTTTTATCATCGAGGATAAAAAATCGAGTATTTTGGCACTCGAGCGGGAGGCTTTGGCGCAACTCGAGGGCTATATGCGCTCGAACGGTGCGCCGCGAGGACTACTATGCAATGGCAAGCGCTTGCTGGCATACGAACTGCGTGACCCTGTACCAGCTTTAATTGCTGACCTAGATTTGCTCGAGTTGGTGGCGCGGTGGCGAACCGAGGGCAACTTATACAGCAACGGTTTAAGCGGCTTGGCTGGCTTAGACGACCAAGACATCAGCGCCTTAGCCGCCTTTTATAACCGTTTCTCGAGGCAGTCTTATGCAGGGGCTGGCAAATTGGTTCATGAACTGACCCATACCGAGGCTGGCGTACTTCATGCGCTCGACGGCAGCACGTTTAACCCAGAGTTTAAAAGCAGCAACCCCGATTTTTTGCAACGTTTAATCGAACAAACCCGTGCTGTGATTCAAGAAATCGAATTTGATGTCGGCGCTCAGTTGCGGCTGCGCTTACGTGAATTTGAAGACTACCAAACTGCCCTAGAACGGCTGCCAAGCGAACCGAACAGCAGCGCTCGAGACCTGATTTTTAGTAGCATGGAAGCCTTGCGTTCCGAATATGCCAAAGCGGGAATTAGCGATATTTGGCTTGCCACCCAGTATTTTTTGGAAGGTCAACTCGAGCGTTTTACCGAGCGCGATTTAATTGATAAACTCGAGCGACAAGCCAAACAAGCCTTAGCCAGTGCTACACCTGTAGAAGCCAAAAAAACCAAGAAGCCCAAAGTATCCGACCAAACCCAAGAAAATGTTTTTGATGCCCTTATCCCCGAAGCCCAAAGCAGCTTGCTCGAGCCTCCAGTGGCTAAAAAAGCTGCGCCACACCAAACCATCAGCACCGAAATGCGGCGACAAATCAGCCGTTTACAACACCTGATTAGCAGTTACCACAATCACCGCGACGACCTGATGCGCCAATACCGCGATGCGATAGAAGTGCGCGAATCCTACAGCGCTTGGGTGGCAAAAGTTGCTACGATTATTCTTAAAACCAACGACCCAGCCCGACTTTACCGCGAATTTAGCGCCCAAACTGCCTATGTGCTAGTGGTGCGAATGCTGCTGGTGCGGATTTTAGAAGATAAAGCCCTCATCCCCAGAATTTTTACCAACGGCGGTGTGGCGCACTGGTTTGAAACCATCGAGCCGTATTATTTACGCCATGCCCAAGGCAAAAGCACTTATTTTTTGCTCGAGATGGCGTACAGTGGCGCACAACATATTTACCGTCATTTTTACAGCGAACGGCTGTTGTACGACTGGTACACCCCAGACCGCAATCTGGTGATTCGGATTCTGCACCGTTTTGCCCAGTTCGATTTAGCGCAGATAGACCAAGATGTGATTGGGCATTTGTACAGCCGCTACGTCGAAGATAAACACAAGCACGAAAGCGGCATGTATTACACCCCACCAGTGATTGTGGATTATATCCTAGACCAAGTTGGCTACCAAGGCTTAGATGCCGTCCAAGGCAAACGGATTATAGACCCCGCTTGTGGCAGTGGCACATTTTTGGTCAAAGCCGCCAACCGCATTGTTGGGGCATTCAAAAAACACCACAAAGGTAAGATTCCAGCCCAAGAAGTTAATCTGGTACTCGAGACGGTGCAACAAGGTGTGTACGGTTTAGACTTAAACCCTTTTGCTTGTTATTTAGCCGAGACCAACTTGCTGATTCAGGTGCTAGACCCAATAAAAACTGCTTTGGACGCTGGTCAAGAAATCCATCTCGAGCGTTTTAAGATTTTTAACACCGACACCTTAAAGCCAGAAGCCAACGCCGCCCAAATCGCCCAACTCGAGCAGATAAACCCTACAGCCGAAGCCCTCGATTTACGCGGAATGCCCGAAGCCGAACAAATAAAACTGGCACTGCAAACCAGTTTTGATTATGTGGTGGCAAACCCGCCCTATGTTCGAGCCGACGAAGGTGGTGAGGGCTTAAAAGAGTACCGCCGTCAAATCAAAGAAGAACATCCGATTACTGCCCTGCGTGAGGCTTGCCAGAAAAAATGGGATTTGTTTGTGCCATTTATTGCCCTTGGCTGGCAATTGTTAGCCAAAAACGGCACAATGGGAATGATTACCTCTAATGCCATCGAAACCGTTCCGTACACCGAAAGTATCCGCCAATTGCTAACCAATAACACCCAAATTAAACAACTGGCATTTTTTCCAGGGGTCAAATTATTTGAAGATGCCGTTGTCGAAAACACTGTTTTTATTGTCCAGAACACGCCCCCAGACACCAAAACCAAAACCCTACGCCGTTGGTTTACCCAACCCGCCGCCGATGCCAAAAGCCTAGAAAGTGTTTTAAGCAAAGAAGAAACCGCCAAGCAAGGCGAAATAGGTATTCAAGTCTGGCGGCAGAGTAAAGCCCAAGAGAAATTAGAAGGAATGCTCAGGCTCGAGGAGATTTGCTTTATCAGTGCGGGGATGGAGTTGCAGTCTCATGAAATCAAATTTCCAAACGAGTTCAAAAAAGATGATTTAATTTCGCC
>JANNEE010000266.1:0-1857 GCA_031388325.1 Deinococcales bacterium | reverse complement strand
AAATCGCACAGATTACCAGCCCAATGGCATTTGTTATCGCGGGTCCTCTGGCAGATTTGGTTTTTAAGCCGTATTTTGCTACAGCTGATGCTTGGGCGTGGTTACTTGGCGGCTCAAGTGGACGTGGGTACGCGGCGATGTTTGTAATCTTTGGGATTCTAGTGGCGCTGTGGGGGTTCGCTGGGTATTTGCGTCCAGCCGCTCGCAATGTTGAACGTGATATTCCAGATGCAGTTAGAGGATGACATTCGCCTCTTTTCGAGACAAACAAATCTTGTTATTATTTTCACATGAATTTACCTGTGTTATCGGGTGTCATTCGTCGAAGAATCCTTGTCAATTATCAGGCAGACCCTGAAGTTGTCCAAAAATTACTCCCACATGGCTTACGCCCTAAACTGCACAATGCCCGAGCCGTGGTTGGAATTTGCTTAATTCGGCTCGAGCAAGTCCGACCCAAGGGAATGCCTCATTTTATTGGCTTGAGCAGCGAAAACGCGGCGCACCGCATTGCTGTTGAGTGGGATACGGATGCTGGTATCAAAGAAGCGGTCTACATTCCTCGCCGTGACACCAATTCTTGGCTCAATCAAAATCTTGGCGGACGGGTTTTCCCAGCCGAGTTACACGCCGCCGATTTTAGGGTCGAAGATAAGCAGCAGCAAATCCGTCTCGAGATTGTTTCCAAAGACAAGGTTGTAAAAGTGCATGTACGCGGGCAAACTGCCAAAGCACTTCCAACCAATTCTATTTTTGCTTGTCTCGAAGAAGCATCCAACTACTTCAAGGCTGGTTCACTAGGCTACTCGGCTTCTCGAGACTCGAGCCATTTGGACGGTGTGCAGCTTCAAACCAGTGGCTGGCAAGTTGAACCGCTCGAGATAGAAGAACTCTCCTCGAGTTACTTTGCCAATGCCAGCGCGTTTCCAACGGGCAGTGTTACCCTTGACCACGCCTTGATTATGCGAAATGTTGAACACGAATGGTTTAGTACCAAACCATACCAAATTGTGTAAAACTGTGTTGTATGGGACATTCTGGGTTTGACCTTGGCGGCTTACACCACTAAAATGAGACGCTTATCGTTATTATCTTAGAGGAGGCTGGAAAGTGGATTACACAACAGAGGTGACAGGTGCGTTGTACATTGGTCTGTTTGCGTTGATTGGCGCGGGAATTGTTTATATCACGCTCGAGATTGCAAAGTTGGCGTTTTTTTATGCAGGGTCGCGGCGGTTTGGGGGCAATAAAGCCAAGGATTCGGTCTACGAATGCGGCATGGAGACCATCGGCGATACCAATGTGCAATTCAATTTGAATTACTATTTGTTCGCCATGCTTTTTGTGATTTTTGATGTCGAAGCTGCACTGCTCTACACGTGGGCGGTGGCATTCGATACTCTTGGGGTCGGTGGTTTACTTGCCGTGCTGTCTTTCTTGGTGATTTTGTTCCTTGGGTTTTTATACGCACTTCGTAAAGGAGCATTAAAATGGGTTTACTAGGCACGCAAGCTCGTCCGGACAACGTTATTCTTGGTTCGCTCGATGATTTAATTAACCTATCGCGCTCGAGAAGTTTATGGCCCTTAACTTTTGGTATTGCTTGCTGTGCCATCGAAATGATGAACTCGAGCGCCACCCGTTACGACATGGATCGTTTTGGTGTTTTTTACCGCAATACTCCGCGTCAAGCCGATGTGATGATTGTCTCGGGGACAGTCAATAAGAAAATGGATGCTTTGATGAGGCAATGGTTGCCCAAGCTGCATTTGAGATTGCGGCAGTCTGGTTGCTTTTTCCACTTGCGTTTTCCCTGGTGCTGGAAGTGGTAACTGGCTATTTTGCTGACTTCTCAAT
>JANNEE010000228.1:0-14584 GCA_031388325.1 Deinococcales bacterium | reverse complement strand
ATAATTGCCTTACCGCTCTCTAATCCCAAACTGACGCTTTGTACCGTGGTCGGCAAGGTGTACTCGCGTTCCATGCGGTAGATATACTGGGTAAAATCGGATTCTTTATCAAAACGCAAGCTGTGTTGTTTGGCATACGCCTCAAGGTGACTGAGCAATTCAAGCCAACGTTCATAAATGTCAAAATCGTTTCCATGCGCCATGAGTGAAGTCTAACATGACCAGTACAAAAACTCGAATTTGAATTGAGCTTTAAGGACTCGTCTTAAATTGCGTCTAGGCTTAAAGTAAAGTGTGCAATTTTTAACTCGAGGGCTGTTGTTGTTACTGCTTTTTTTTGGGGCTGCCAGTGGGCAAATTCTGCCTGTGCCGATGCCAGTACCACCCGCGCCGATTGTACCAGTTGACCCAAAAACTGATTTAGGACTCGAGTTGTTGGTTATAACATCCGAGCCTGAAATTCGGGGTGGTCGTTTAGAGCAGATTGATTCTGAACAGCGTTTTTTATTGCCGATTGCCAGTGTAATCCGTTCTCGAGCCGAACAAAAATTATCCAGTGGTTTGGAAGAAGCCCTAAAAAAAGTAGCCAAAGAATTGCAACCCAGTTTAGATGCTCGGTTTTACCAAATTCAGAATCAGTGGGTGGCAAAGCAACGCAGTGCTTGGCGTTTGGATTTGGCTGCCACTCGAGCAGCAGTGCTAACGGCGCTGCAAACCCAAGGGCTGACGGCTCGAGCCGTGCTGAGTAGCCAGCCACCAAAGCGCACGGTTGAAGATTTTTATAAGCAGGGCATTCGGCATTACTTTAGTGGTGGCACATCAAATTTTGCTGGCAGCCCAAGTTATCGTGTCCAGAACATTATTGCTGCCGCTAAACAAATAGATGGGCGATACCTTGAGTCTCGAGCTATTTTTGCCTTTAATCAAAGTATTAGGCTAAACACCGAACAAGGTTTTGTGCTTGGGAACATTATTCGCGGTAGTACCCTATCTAAAGAACTCGGTGGTGGGATTTGCCAAGTCAGCACCACTGTCTGGCGAGCGGCTTATAATTCGGGTCTGCCAATTCTCGAGCGTCATCAGCACAGTTACCGCGTGTCGTACTATGACCCGCCGGGTTTTGAAGCCACGGTCTTTGCTCCGAGTAAGAATCTGCGTTTTCGGAACGACACCACATCAGCCCTTTGGATGCAACTCGAGTGGGATGTAGACACAGGACAGTTGGGACTTTATTTCTTTGGGGTTCGCCCAGAGCGCCAAGTCCAGATTTCCCAGCCGCGTATCAGTAACGAAAAACCCGCCCCTCGAGACCGTTTTGTTCCAGATGTAGGGGTCAAACTAGGCGATGTGCAGATTGTCAGTGGTGCAGAATCTGGAATGCAAACCCGTATTGACCGTACTGTGCAGTACAACTCTGGGCGGATTATCCGTGACAGCACCAAAAGTCGTTATGTGCCTTGGGCAGCCATTTATGCGGTTCACCCTAAAGACAAACGCATTAAAAAGTAAAGCAGCCTTTCGGCTGCTTCCTCGAGACCAAAAGTTTTATTTGGCTGGCGGCAAAAGTACCGAATCAATCACATGAATCACACCGTTGCTGGCGGCGACATCCACAGCCGTGACATTGGCATTATTGACCATCACTTTGCCGTTTTTGACGGTTACACGAACGGTTGCCCCATTGACGGTTTTAACATTTTTACCGTTTAGGGTCACAACTGTGCCGCTTAGGACTTTGCCTGAAACCACATGGTAGGTCAGGATATTGACCAATTGCCCTTTGTTTTCTGGTTTGAGCAGACTTGCCACCGTACCAGCTGGCAGTTTGTCAAAAGCAGCGTTGGTTGGTGCAAAAACTGTAAACGGACCTGCGCTAGAAAGTGTTCCGACTAAATCTGCGGCGGTGACAGCCGCTACCAAAGTCGAGAAAGTGCTATTTCCAGCCGCCACATCCACAATTGTACCAGGCGATGTTTGTGCCACCACCGAGGATGCTAAAACTGCGGCTAAACCAAATGCGAGAACTTTTTTCATATCTTACCTCCGAAATAAACTTTAACGCGCTTTTGAGTTTCGATAAGAAGCCCATCAGACATTAAAAATTTATCGTGCCACACGAATGCTTCTCAAAACCAACTCAAGTTACATGGCAACTGTAATCGGTAATGCTAAACTCGAGAATCACCCTGAAGCCGTTTTGCCAAGGACTTGCCATAAAGCTGTTCTTGCTTTTAGATGGTCTTGCCGATAAGGTGCGCCGATGAATCAATTTGAAATTCTGGTGGACACTTCATCTACGATTGTCTTTGATAGTTTTATCACCGATACCCGTTTATCCGAATGGTTTTGCCAAGATGCCCAAATTGAAGCGCGTCCCGAGGGGCGTTTTTATGCTTACTGGAACAACCCCAAGTTCTATGTGATGGGTGAAATTCTTGAGTTTGAACGTCCGAACTACCTGAAATTGCAATGGAATGACTTTGAGGGTACAAACACAGCCCTCGAGATAACCTTCGACAACACCCGCGTGGCTGTCCGTTCAGAACAAGCCCTTGGTGAAAAAGCCACAGCCATTTGGACAAAAGGTTTAGAAGCTCTAAAATCCACGCTCGAGCAGGGATACCGCCCAGAGGTTTTTGAAGATGCGTTTCTGGGTTTGCTTGGCGTAACAATCTTAACCTCGGACAATGCCAATTTGTACACGCCGCATTGTCGAGCGGGCTTATTTATCCAAGGGATTCTCAAAAATTCTTCGCTTGACATGTCTGGTTTTAAGCACGGGGATGTTCTGACTCGAGTTGGTCAACAACCATTAAAAACCATCGGAGACCTAATTATAGTTCTCAATCCCTTGCAAATAAACGACGTTCTCGAGTTTGAATGCTGGCGTGAGGCAGAACAAAAAAGGCAATTGCTGACGATGCACAAACGCCACTTACCGACCTACCCCGTTTCACTCGAGGATTTAGCCACTTACCGCCAACAAGTCCAGCAGCAAGCCCAAGCCGACTTAGAAGCCTTTGCCAAAACGGTTTTAGAACCCGAAGCCCATTTTAAGTTCCGCCCAGATACATGGAGTGCTGCCGAAGTTGTGGCGCATTTAATTAACGCTGAACGCGACACCTTGACCCAAATTGCCTATTTACAAGTCGGGAATTCGGTACGGTCATTCACCACCAGTCTTCAGGCTCGGATAGAAGCCCTGATTAAACGCTATCAAACCCTGCCTGCTTTGGTACAAGCCCTAAGCCAAGCCCAAGCCGAGACTTGTGACCTTATTCGGCACTTAAGCCCCAATTACCTAGAACGCAAATTCCATGTCACACGGATTCAATTTGCCTCCGACATCACTGCCGCGCACATCGAACAGCACTTAGGGCAAATCAAACGGGCTGTGGCAAAAGCTCGAGTATCATAAAATTTCTCGAGACATACTTCACGGGTTATGCTGCGTATCTTGGTGATGACACTCATCACCCTTGACTTGCATTGCCCGTTGGAGACCCATGACCGAAATAGAAGCACCCGAATCTCAAACTGCCGTCACGCCCGAAGCTGGGCGTTTAGATGTGATGCTTTCCCGTGTGGCTGGAATCTCGAGGGCTTTGGCTCGAGTCTGGCTTGAAGCTGGGGTGGCAAAAGTAGTTGGTCTGGTGGTGACTAAAGCCAGTACCAACTTAAAAGGCACAGAAATACTCGAGTGGACTGTGCCAGCGCCGCTACCTTCTGAAATTCTACCAGAGAACATTCCTTTAACCATTTTATTTGAAGATGACTTTGTGATTGCGGTGGATAAACCAGCCGGAATGCTGACCCATCCAGCCGCCCATGTCCATAGTGGTACACTGGTCAATGCGCTTTTAGGGCGTGTACCTTTGGCACTCGAGGGTGAGGACTTTGGCATCGAAGGCTACCGCCCCGGAATTGTCCACCGCTTAGACCAAGACACCAGTGGCGTGATTATTGTGGCTAAAACCCGCGAAGCCCACAGCAAACTCGGTAAAGCCTTTGCCGATAGGCGCACCCGTAAGCAATACCGCGCCATTACCGTCGGAATCCCGCCCGAAATCACTTTGGATGCCAGTATCGGCAGGCACCCAACCATCAAAACCCGAATGAGTGTGGCGGGGACAAATGCCAAAGATGCCAAAACTGAATTTAAGGTACTCGACACCACCCCAAATAACCATGCACTGGTCGAAACCCGAATTTTTACTGGGCGGACGCATCAGATTCGGGTGCATTTACAGCATTTACAGACCCCGATTCTAGGTGATGATGTCTACGGCAGACCCTCGAGCCATATAGACCGCCAAGCGCTTCATGCGTATCTGCTCGAGTTGCAACACCCGATTACCCTCGAGACCTTGCGGATAACTTGCGACCCACCCGAGGATATGGTGCAGGCTTGGTTAGCCTTGGGCGGAGTTTGGAATCCTAGACTGTGACTCAGCTTTGAATCAACGTCCCCACGCGCTCACCCGCAAATAATTTCTCGAGATTACCGCTTTGGTACATGTCAAACACCACAATTGGCAATTTCTTTTCCATGCACAAGGTAATCGCCGTCATATCCATCACTTCAAGGCGTTTCTCGACCACTTCGGCATGGGTCAGGGTATCAAACTTTTTGGCATCGGCATTTTTGCGTGGGTCTGAATCGTAGACACCATCCACTTTGTTTTTTGCCATAAAAACCACATCTGCCCCAATCTCGAGGGCGCGTAAGGTTGCAGCCGTATCGGTGGTAAAGAATGGGTTGCCCGTGCCACCGCTAAAAATCACCACCCGCCCTTTCTCGAGATGACGCATTGCCCGACGGCGAATGTACGGCTCGGCGACTTGCTGCATTTGGATTGCGGTTTGTACACGGCTATCCACCCCAGAGCGCTCTAAGGCATCTTGCAGTGCCAAGGCGTTCATGTTGGTGGCAATCATGCCCATGTAATCGGCTGTGGCTGCGTCCATGCCCTTGCCATTGCGAGCGCCACGCCACAAGTTACCCGCACCAACAACACAAGCAATTTCGATACCCTCACGGCTTTCCCTTGCTTTAGCAATAATCATTGCCAGTTCTAAAGTGGCTTCGGGAGAAATACCAAAGCCGTTGCTGTCGGCTAAGAATTCACCACTGAGTTTTAACAAAATTCGTTTATACATGATTCTCCTTTTTAGGGCATAAAAAAAGAACGGGTTAATCCCGTTCTTAAAAATTTGTTTAACCCCGTCTCGAGGGCAGAAAAACGTTTTTGATGTGCTTGGTTCATGCTGCCCTCGAGTGGTGGGCGCAGCACGCTGCGCCCCTACGGGTTATTTGTTACCGATTTCAAAACGGGCGAAACGCACAATTTTGGCGCTGCCAACCAAGGCTTTGATCGTTTTGTCGTTGTCCTTAACAAATTTCTGCTCGAGCAGGACGTTTTCTTCGTAGAATTTTGTCAGTTGCCCAGTCACAATTTTTTCGACAATGTTGGCTGGTTTGCCTTCGTTGATGGCTTTATTGGTCAGGATTTCTTTTTCTTTTTCTAAGTCATCGGTATTTACTTCGTCACGGCTTAAGTAGCGTGGGCGTTCCGCCGCAATATGCAAAGCAACGTCTTTGGCAAGCCCAAGGTCGCCGCCCTCGAGTTCGACTAGCACCCCGATTTTATCATTTTGGTGAACGTAAGAGACAACAATACCATTGGCACTCGAGAAACGGGCGGCGCGATGCAGCACAAGGTTCTCACCGATTTTGGAGATATTGGCGGCTAAGTGGTCACCCAAGCTAATTTCTTGGTTTAAGAATTTTTGGCTGCTGAGGGTTTCAACCTCAACAATTCCGTCTACACCAGCGTTCTGGGCAATATGTTCGGCAAATTCAGCCACCATTTTTTGAAAATCCACATTACGAGCCACAAAATCGGTTTCGGAATTGATTTCGACTAAGCCAGCCGTTTTGCCATCGGCAGACACAAAAGCCCGCACCAAACCATCAGTGGCTTCACGGTCAGCTTTTTTGGCAGCTTTGACAATGCCGCGCTCACGCAACAGCGCCACGGCTTTGTCTTCGTCACCAGCCGCGTCGGTCAAGGCTTTTTTAACGTCCATCATTCCAGCGCCAGTCATTTCACGAAGTTTTTTAATTGATTCCATCATGGTGTATCACCCCTTCAATAGGAAGCCTCGAGCAGTTTACTCGAGGCTAATCTAGCTTTCTCGAGTTCTTAATTCACGGTTTCGGCGAGTTCGCTTGCAAGTGCGCTGTTCTTGGTTGGTGCAACATAATCGCTTGGCATTTCGGTGTCGTCATCTTCGGTTGCTGCACTAGCCACTGCGCCACCACCACGGCATTCGATAATCAGGTCAGCAAAACGCTGGGCAATTAACTGAATGCTGCGAATCGCGTCGTCATTACCCGGAATAATGTAATCAATCACGTCAGGGTCAGAATCGGTATCGGCAAGAGCAACCACAGGAATGTTCAGCTTTTGGGCTTCTTTGACGGCAATCGCTTCTTTGGTTGGGTCTATAATAAAAATTGCATCTGGTAAGCGGGTCATGTTGCGAATCCCACCGAGGTTTTTGAGCAAATCTGACAACTCTTTTTGCAGTAAAACCCGTTCGGCTTTAGGACGCGCCATGATTTCGCCCGTCTCAAATTCGCGCTCCAAGTTCTTCATCCGTTCAACCCGCAAGCGAATGGTACGAAAATTGGTCATTAAGCCACCAAGCCAACGCACATTGATGTACGGCAAGCCGCAGCGCTTCGCCTCGAGTTCGGTGATTTCTTGGGCTTGCTTTTTCGTGCCAACCATCAGAATCACGCCGCCCTTTTCAGCAACATCTTTGACAAAATCAAAACTGCGATCAAGTTGCTTTAAGGTTTTTTGCAAATCAATGATAAAAATTCCGTTGCGTTCGGCAAAAATAAAACGCTTCATCTTAGGATTCCAGCGTTTGGTTTCATGACCAAAGTGAACTCCGGCTTCTAATAACTGCTTCATTTGAAGATACGACATTTTTTCTCCGTGGGTCACGTTTATTTTAGATTAGACCAAGCGCGGTTTAGTTTCTCGAGGACATGACCCGAACCTCGAGCAGTACCGTTACTCGTCTGGATGCCTTGGGGCAAACCGAGCAAGTGTACACAAAAACGAGCCTCGAGACAAGGGGCAGCCTCTTGACATTCGGGGAAAACCTTGTACAATTCGGTAGTGCCTACTCTGGCGCTCTACTAATTTTTTCCTCACTCTCCGCAGGTTCTCGCCTGCGGTCTTGTTGCGTCACCCATGATTGGCACTGGCAAACAAGGTTTCGGCTACAAGGCGATTCGTTTTTTTTCGCACAGCCAGACCACGTTCAAGTCTGGCACACAGGGAGTTCGATGCAAGAAATCATCCGTTTTGGCAGTATCAAAGAAATTCTCGAGCTTCCACGTTTGGTGGAATTGCAAATTGGTTCTTTTGACCATTTTTTGCAAAAAGGTGTGCTGCCTAAAGACCGCGAGGACTTTGGTCTGCAAGGCTCGTTCAGAGAAATCTTTCCGATAGATGAATCCGAGAAAAACCGCACAGGCGGTCTGGTCTTGGATTTTCTCGAGTACGAATTGGGCGACCCACCGTACAGCCCCGAAGATTGTCGTGATAAGGACTTGACCTACCAAGCCCCAATGTTCGCCAAGCTCCAACTGATTCACCGCGACACTGGCTTAATCAAAGAAGATAAAGTTTTCCTTGGCGATTTACCGCTCATGACCGAAGAAGGCAGCTTTATCGTCAATGGCGCAGACCGCGTGATTGTTTCGCAAATCCATCGTTCGCCAGGTGTGTATTTTACCAAGTCATACCGTGGTTCTAAGCCGTTGTACGCTGGTTCGATCATCCCAATGCCAAAGCGTGGTCCGTGGATTGAACTCGAGTTTAACACCTCGGATGTTTTAGAAATGAAAATCAACAAGCGCAAATTCCCAGTCACGATGTTACTGCGGGTGCTTGGTTACGACGACCAATCGATGCGGAAAATTTTTAAGAATTCCGATGCGGTCTTAGAAGCCACCTTTAACGAAGACAAAACGGCTGGTATGAGCGGCGATGAAGCCTTGTTGCGCTTATTCACGATTCTTCGTCCAGGCGATCCACCCAAGCGCGACAAAGCCTTGTCGTACTTGTACGGCTTACTGGCAGACCCAAAGCGTTACGATTTGGGTGATGCGGGGCGTTTTAAGGTCAACAGCAAACTGGGCATTAAAAACCCAGAAAAAACCTTGTTGATTTTTGAAGATGGACAGTTCAAAGACGCTGGCTTAATCTCGGCGATTCAGTACCTTTTAACCCTACAAAGCGGCGAAGCTGGCTACTCCGAAGACGACATTGACCACCTTGGCAATCGTCGGGTGCGTACCGTTGGCGAACTCTTGGGCGACCAATTCCGCGTTGGCTTAGGGCGTATGGCAAGGGGCGTGCGTGAACGGATGCTCTTGGGCAATCCAGATGCAGCCACCCCAAGTAAACTGGTCAATAACCGCCCAGTTGTCGCTGCCATGCGTGAATTCTTTGGGCGTTCGCAGTTAAGCCAGTTCAAAGACCAAATCAATCCGTTATCGGAACTTCGTCACAAACGCCGTATCTCGGCGCTTGGACCTGGTGGTTTGACCCGTGAACGGGCTGGTTTCGATGTGCGTGACGTTCACCGTACCCATTATGGTCGTATCTGCCCAATCGAAACGCCAGAAGGCGCAAACATTGGTTTAATCTCGAGCCTTGCTTCTTTTGCCAAGGTCAACCCTTTGGGTTTCATCGAAGCCCCCTACCGCAGAGTCACCAAAGGCAGATTATCCGACAATATCGAATACATGACCGCCCATGTCGAAGACCGTTATGTGATTGCCCAAGCCAGCACTGTGGTCATAGACGGAATGCTGACTGGTCAGGTAGTGGCTCGTAAAAAAGGCGACCCTGTGATTGTTTCGGGTGAAGAATGCGATTACATGGATGTCACCCCGAAGCAAATTGTTTCGATTAGCACCAGTTTAATCCCGTTTCTCGAGCATGATGACGCAAACCGTGCCTTGATGGGTTCTAACATGCAGTCCCAAGCCGTGCCGCTCGTCCGTGCCGAACCGCCGATGGTTGGTACTGGTATCGAAGAGCGGATCGTGCTGGATTCTGGTACAAGTTTAGTCTGTGATGTTGACGGCGAAGTGGTTGAGATTGATGGTGCAAAAATTATTGTCAAGTACGGCAAGAATCACATCAAAGAATACAAGCTGATTCGTTTTCAACGCTCCAACGCTGGTACAAACCACGACCAACGCCCAATTGTGGCAGTTGGCGATAAGGTCAAAGTCGGTCAGGTGATTGCTGACGGTCCCGCTTCGCTCGGTGGACGCTTGGCATTGGGTCAGAACATTACCGTTGCGATCATGCCATTTGATGGCTACAACTACGAAGACGCAATTGTGCTGTCTGAAAACCTGATTCGCAAGGATTTCTACACCAGTATTCACATTGAAAAGCATGAAAAAGAGGCTCGAGACACCAAGCTCGGACCTGAGAAAATTACCCGCGATATTCCGGGGCTTTCCGAAGCTGCTCTGCGTGACCTTGACGAAGACGGCATTGTGCGGGTTGGCGCGGAAGTCAAACAAGGCGATATTCTGGTCGGTCACACCAGTTTCAAGGGCGAAACTGAACCAACCCCAGAAGAAAGGTTACTCCGTTCAATCTTCGGTGAAAAAGCCCGTGAAGTCAAAGACACTTCGGCTCGAGTTCCATCGGGCGAGGGTGGAATTGTGATTCGCACGATTCGCTTTAAGCGCGGTGAAGAAGGTGTAGACCTAAAACCCGGTGTGCGTGAAATGGTGCGTATTTACGTGGCACAACGCCGCAAGCTCCAAGTCGGCGATAAGCTGGCAAACCGTCACGGTAACAAAGGCGTGGTTGCCCGTATCCAAGCCCCTGAAGACATGCCGTATTTACCGGACGGAACACCAGTAGACCTTGTGTTTAACCCGCTCGGTGTGCCAAGCCGCCTCAACCTTGGGCAAATTCTCGAGACCCACTTGGGCGAAGTTGCTCGCCGCATGGGTGTGAGTTTTGTCACCCCAGTCTTTGACAGCGCCACCGAACACGAAATCAAAGACCGCTTGGTCGAAACTTCTAAAGTCATCACGGCTGCCCACGAAGAACTGGGTTACGGCATTGATAAGCGCGAAGCCGAAGTCTTTATTCGCTCACAACGCCTTGGTGTGATTACTGCCTCTGAAACACTCGAGGAAGCCCGCGAAAAACTTTGGCGCACTGGTAAAACCCCATTGTTTGACGGGCGCACCGGCGAAGCCATCGAAGGACCTGTGGTGGTCGGAACAATGTATATCTTAAAGCTCTACCATATGGTCGAAGATAAGATGCACGCCCGCAGCACTGGACCTTACAGCTTAATTACCCAACAACCCTTGGGCGGTAAAGCCCAAAACGGTGGTCAACGTTTTGGAGAAATGGAAGTCTGGGCGCTCGAGGCATACGGCGCAGCCCATACCCTGCAAGAAATCCTGACCGTAAAGTCGGATGATATTGGCGGACGCGACGATGCTTACCAAAGTATTGTCAAAGGCGAAGAAGTCCAAGATGCCAGCATCCCCGAATCCTTTAAGGTACTGGTCAAAGAACTTCACAGCCTAGGCTTAGATGTCCAAGTGTTAGACCAGAACGACAAAACCGTGGATATTTTTGAAGGGATGATGCCGCGCCGCTAAAGCGGTGAGCCATGAGTCTTGAGCTACGAGCTTTGAGCCAAAACCTATGAACCTCAAAGCTCATAGCCCATAGCTCTAAAGCCTCTCCAAAGGAGACACAATGCGCGATTTTAGTAAAGTTAAAATTCAACTCGCCAGTCCCGAGAAAATTCGTTCTTGGAGTTACGGCGAAGTTGAAAAACCAGAAACCATCAATTACCGTACCCTTAAACCAGAACGTGATGGGTTGTTTGATGAACGGATTTTCGGTCCCGAAAAGGATTATGAATGTTCTTGCGGTAAGTATAAGCGTCAGCGTTATGAAGGTAAAGTCTGTGAGCGTTGCGGAGTCGAAGTCACCAAGCGCATCGTCCGCCGTTACCGCATGGGGCATATCGAACTTGCCACGGCTGCGGCACACATTTGGTACGTCAAAGACATTCCAAGTAAAATCGGAACACTGCTGGACTTAAGCGCGGGGCAACTCGAGCAGGTCTTGTACTTCGGTAAGTTCATTGTCACCGACCCACAAGGCGCAATTAAAGATGGTCGTCCACTGAAAAAAGGCGAGTTGCTGTCCGACGAAGAGTACCGTGAATTACGGATTGGTAAGCAAGAAACCTATGCACTGCAAGTTGGGACTCAAGCCGAAGTACGCGACGGCGAATATGTGACTCGAGGACAAAAACTTGGTGGCAATGTCGTCTCGAAGATGGACGGCGTGGCGCAGTACCGTTTCCCACGCAAAGCCACACTCGAGTATGCTCGAGACGGTGAAGCTAAATTTAGTTTGCCTAAAGGCGTAACTCTTGAACTCGAGGCGTTTAGAGCCGGCGAAGAAATTTGTGATGGACTCGAGGAACACACGTTACTGGCAGCCCGTGACGGTGTGATTAGCATTACCGAACTTGGCGAGGGCTATGGTCGCGGTGGTGTGATTATCGAAGTCCAAGACCCCGAAGATGCCCAAGTTTTAGAGCGCGTCTTTGTGCCAATCGGTTTTGAAGTGATGGTCGGCGACGGCGAAAGTGTTGAATCGGATACCGAACTGGCTCGAGCCAATGGCGATTTGATTCGGATGCCGCGTGGCGCAAGTGCTTCGGGTGTTGGCAGCAAAAAACGCGGTGCAAACCTTGAAGTCAGTTTAACCCTGCATTGGAAGCTCGAGAAAACCCTCGAAGTCAATCCAACCATGCACGTCCTTGTTGGTGATGGCGCAGAGTTCAGCAATGGCGAGCGTTTAATTGGGGCAATAGACCCAGCCCAAGAAGTCGTGGCAGAAGCTGATGGTACGCTGACCCTACAAGAACCCGCCAGCATCATCGTCTCGAGGGCTAAGCTCTACAAGTACGAAGATGAACCGATTGTGGTCAATGGCGACCGTGTAGAACCGGGCGACGACTTAGCCGATAAAGGCAACTTAAAGTCCGAGATTCATGGTCGAATCGAAATTGACCTTGTGCGCCAACAAGTCCGTGTGGTCGAAGCCTACGACTTTGAAGCTCGAATGGGTGCAGAAGCGATTAAGCAACTTTTAGAGGGCATTGTCCTCGAGACCCTAGAAGCCGAACTGAACGAAGAAATGACCAATCCAAGCCGCCACAAACGAGCCAAAGCCCGTAAGCGTCTTGAAGTTGCCCGTTCATTCCGTAAGAGCGGCAACCGCCCAGAATGGATGATTTTAGACAGCGTACCAGTCATGCCACCAGATTTGCGTCCGATGGTACAAGTGGACGGCGGACGTTTTGCCACCTCTGATTTGAACGACTTGTACCGCCGTTTAATCAACCGCAACAACCGTCTGAAAAAATTGATGACCACTGGCGCACCAGAAATGATTGTCCGTAACGAAAAGCGAATGCTGCAAGAAGCCGTGGACGCACTAATTGATAACGGTCGTCGTGGCACACCTGTTACCCACCCCGGTTCAGACCGTGCTTTGCGTTCACTTACCGATTTACTCGGTGGTAAACAAGGTCGTTTCCGTCAGAACTTGCTTGGTAAGCGCGTGGATTACTCTGGGCGTTCGGTCATCGTGGTTGGTCCACAACTTCGTTTGCACCAATGCGGACTGCCTAAGCGCATGGCGCTCGAGTTATTCAAACCATTCTTATTTAAGGTTCTCGAGGAAAAAGGTGTTGTCACCAACATCAAACAAGCCCGTAAGCTCTTAGAACGTTACCGCGATACTCGAGACGAAATTTGGGACGCGCTGGAAGAAGTCATTCAGGACAAAGTGGTGTTGTTAAACCGCGCTCCGACTTTGCACCGTCTTGGTATCCAAGCCTTCACTCCAGTTCTGGTCGAAGGTCAGGCTATCCAATTGCACCCGCTCGTCTGCGAAGCCTTTAACGCCGATTTCGACGGCGACCAAATGGCAATTCACGTTCCACTCTCGCCGTATGCCCAAGCCGAAGCCCGCATTCAAATGCTCTCGGCACACAATTTGCTTTCCCCAGCCAACGGTGAACCAAACGTAAAACCTGCCAAGGACATTATTCTTGGTATTTACACCCTGACCCAACCACGCCCGGGTTACAAAGGTGTTGGCGAGAAATTCAAAGACCCAAGCGCGGCACTCGAGGCATACAACAAGAATAAACTCGATTTGAACTCTAAAATTGTCGTGGCTGGCAAAGAAACCACGGCTGGCGCAATCAAGTACATCTTCTCTAACCTCGATGAAGCCTTACAAGCCGTCAATCGCGGTGAAATAGACACCCAAGACACCGTTTCGGTTCGCCTAGATTTGGTCGGCGGTACACAAGTGGTCGAAACCACCACAGGACGCGCCCTTTTCCGCCGAATGGTCAACGAAACCATCACCGAAGACGGCAGTACCATGAGCCGTGAATACGTGAACCTCACCACCACATACGGCAAGAACCCTTTGACCGACATGGTGATTGATATTTTCAAAACCATGGGTGTCGAAAAAACCGCCAATATCCTTGATGCGCTAAAAAGCGCTGGATTCAAGCTCGCCAGTACCAGTGGTGTGACCGTAGGCATTGACGACGCAGTGATTCCAGTCGAGAAAGTCAGACTGCTCGAGTTAGCCGATGCTGAACTTGCCCAGATTAACGAAGATTCCGACATGGGCTTAGTGACCGAAGAAGAACGTTACCGCCAAGTGATTACGCTCTGGACAAATACCACCGAAGATGTGACCAACGCGGCTTATGCTAACTTCGAGAAGAACCTGCCGCTTAACCCGTTCTACGTCATGAGCCAGTCCGGAGCGCGTGGTAACAAACAACAACTGCGCCAGTTAATGGGAATGCGTGGTTTGATGCAAAAGCCAAACGGCGACACCATCGAACTGCCAATCCGTACTAACTTCCGCGAGGGCTTGAACGTTCTCGAGTATTTCACCAGTACCCACGGCGCTCGTAAAGGTGGGGCAGACACGGCGCTTCGTACCGCCGACTCTGGCTACCTAACCCGTAAACTGCACGATGTCGCCCATGAAATTGTGGTGCGTGAACCCGATTGCGGAACTTCGGATTACTTAAGCATCCCTCTGCTCGAGACCGACGGCAAACTCCGCAAGTCCTCCGATGTCGAAATGGGCTTATATGGTCGTCATCTTGGCGCAGACCTTGAAGTTGGTGGACAAACCCTAGAAGCCAACCGCTTACTGAACACCGATGAAGTTAAACTGATTTTGAAGCACCAAAAAGAAATCGGGGCAGTCCCCGTTCGCAGTCCAATCACTTGCCGTACAAGGGCTGGAGTTTGTCAAAAGTGCTACGGATTTGATTTGTCACAAGCCAAATTGGTTAGCAAAGGCGAAGCTGTGGGCGTTATTGCGGCGCAAAGCATCGGAGAACCAGGAACACAATTAACGATGCGTACTTTCCACACGGG
>JANNEE010000201.1:0-2999 GCA_031388325.1 Deinococcales bacterium | reverse complement strand
TTACTGGTCACGTTTGGAGCGGGTTTAACTTGGGCTGCCAGTGTGATTCGCTGGCATGAAAAAAGTTTTTAATGCCGCTTAGTCTCCTCGAGTGCGTCTTGTTAGGACTTGGCGCGTTGATTGCCGGCTCGAGCAAAGGCGGATTGCCGGGAATTAACACCTTAGCCGTGGTTTTTTTTATACAGGTGCTACCCGCAAAAATTGCGACGGGCGCACTACTACCGCTTTTAATTGCCGCCGATTTCGTAGCAGTGCTGCTTTTTCGCAATTCTGCCAATTGGCGTGAACTGTGGCGAATTTTTCCAAGTACCGCCGTCGGTGTGGTCTTAGGGGCATTGCTGCTAGGGCAAATGGATGACGCAATAGTAAAACCACTGATTGGCATTATTGTGCTGATTTTATGTGCTTTGCAATTTTGGCGTTCAAAAAACGCTGGCGCGGGCTTAGACTTGGTGCAACACCCTGTTACGGCTGCTTCGGCGGGTGTTATCGCAGGGTTTACGACCCTGATTGCCAATGCTGCGGGTCCAATCATGACTTTATATTTACTGGCGATGCGTTTACCAAAAAACGAATTTGTTGGCACGACCGCCTGGTTTTTCTTTGTGGTGAATTTGTTTAAGTTGCCTTTTATGCTCGGGCTTGGTTTGGTCAACACCCAAAGTTTAGAACTCAACCTGTACTTAATTCCCGTTGTGATACTGGGTGTTTTTATTGGCAGATTCGCCATGCAAAAACTCGAGCAGAAAACCTTTAATAACCTTGCGCTGATACTGGCTTTTTTAGGTGGATTACGGCTGCTTTTTTAACCACTCGAGAATCTCGGCACGGTGTTCATCTAACCTCGGTGGGGCTTTTGTAATCGGTAAAGAAGCACCATTAAATTCAAAAGGAGGTTTGGTCAAACGAACCTCACCTAAGTCTGGATGCTGCACACTCTGCACCACGCCTCGAGAAACCGCCCAGTCTGACTCGAGTGCCTGACCTACACTCCAAACCGCGCCACAAGGCACACCAGCCCCTTGCAGAAGTTCAATCGCCGCCTCACCCGAGAAACGAACCAAATGCGCCTCTAAGCGTTGTGTTAGCTCGAGACGATGGGTTAAGCGCTGTTCGTTGGTGGCAAATTGTGGCTCGAGTAAATCGGTGGCGTTCAGGGCAGCACAAAGTTTTTGGTACAAGACATCATTGCCACAAGCGATATTCACAAAACCATCTAGGGTTTTATACGTCCCATACGGCACAATACTGCGGTGTTCATTGCCGAGGCGTTCAGCATCTTCAGCAGCATTTAAGTAGCGACTGTTCTGATACGTGCCAAGCGCCACCATACTCTCGAGCAGATTGATTTCAATGTGTTTACCTAACCCAGTGCGTTCACGTTCAAACAGGGCTGCCAGAATCCCTTGGGTTGCCAGTGAACCCGCAAAAATATCGGCGATGGCTACCCCAGCTTTTTGTGGCAGACCGTTTGGTTCGCCTGTGTAACTCATAAAACCACTCATGCCTTGAGCAATTAAGTCATACCCAGCCCAATCTTTTAACCTGCCACTCGAGCCAAACCCAGAAATACTACACATAATCAAACGCGGATTTTTGGTCTGAATCCCTAATTTCTCGAGGGTTTTTGGACGGTAATTTTCCACCAGCACATCGGCTTTATCCACAATTTGTTGGGCAATCTCGAGGTCAGCCGTATTCTTTAAGTCAAGGGCAATACTGCGTTTATTGCGATTTGCCGACAAAAAATAGGTGGCTTCTCTTACCCCATTGTTCTCGAGCCAAGGCGCACCCCACGCCCTTGTGTCATCGCCGTTTGGAGGCTCAATTTTAATCACATCCGCGCCCAAATCGCCTAGGGTCTGGGTGCAGTAAGGACCTGTTAAAACTCGGGTAAAATCGGCAACTACAATGCCAGATAAAGGAAGGTTCATATGTCCAGCGCCATAAAAGCCGTTTCAAGTTCGGCTCGTCCCGCACCTCGAGCCAGCAGCACCAACAGCAAAATTCGGGCTTTATGGGCATTCAAAAACGAAGCTGGAATCGCCCCAAGTTCACGCAGTTGCTTCCCTCCGCCCTCGTACCCATAAATCGGTAGAATCGCGCCAGTGTGGGTGCGCGTGGCAATCACAATCGGTTTAGTAGCGGTGCGAATAATAGGCACAACATCGGGTGGAACATTGCCTGTGCCGAGCGCCGCAATCACCACGCCCGAAGCTCGAGAGAGCGCAGCTTCTAAGCCCTCACCGCCCCAACCCGCATAGGCATAGACAATTTCGACGCTGGTCTCCACATGCTCTATAACTTGCGGCACTCGAGGCTCTGGACGGGCAAAATAAGCAATCAGGGCTTGACCCGCCAAGAAATCCACTCGCCCAATCGGACCAGGATAACCCCCAAACGCCTCGAGCCGCGTTGTATCGGTTTTGGTGACGGTACGGGCATCAAAAATATCGCCAGCAAAAACCACCAACGCCCCACGGTTTTTAGAACGTGGCTCGAGTGCCACATGTGCGGCTGCCAGAACATTGCCGGGTCCATCCCAAGAGGCTTCTTCGGCATGACGCATACTGCCAGTTAGAACCACAGGCACAGTCGTATTAAGTGTTAGATGCAAGAAAAAAGCAGTCTCCTCGAGTGTATCCGTGCCATGTGTGACCACAATTCCATCATGATTTTGTGCCACTGCCTGAATTAAATCGCGAAGCTCGAGCATGTGCTTTGGGGTGACATGCGGACTGGGCAAATTGAATGGTTGAAACACCGAAATCTTAAACTGCTCGAGTTGTGGTAAAGCAAGAAGTAAATCCTGCACGGCATTGGCGGGGATTAAAGAACCGCTCGAGTCGGTGCGACTGGCGATTGTGCCACCTGTTTGAATGATTGCAAGGCGTTTCATGATGCGATTAGCATACGGTACAGTAACCCCAATGCGGCAACTTCCGACTGGTTTTCTAAAACGAATGCAGAGCCTTTTAGGGACTGAATTTACAGCTTTT
>JANNEE010000168.1:0-3592 GCA_031388325.1 Deinococcales bacterium | reverse complement strand
CGAATAAATCAATAAATTTTATTATTTTTACGTTTCCCATGAATCACGCTCGGCTTTTAAATAAGTATCATCTTCGGCTGAAGTCGCCCCATAAATACCATGCCCAAGTCCTTTTAAGGCACTAAAGTTGCCAACTGGGATTTTCTTTCGTTCTTGCTCGAGAAGAATGTTGCGTTCTAAAATCTGATTACGGCGTTTAAAGCGCAGAATCTCGAGGTTCTTCTCGAGCAAAAGCTGCTGCCAATCTGGTTTTGTGGCTTCTATTGGTTCGGGTCGCTCAGCAATCATAATTCACCTCTTATTTCTCGAGCAAAATATAACTTAAACCACAACCTCACAACCGCACTCGAGCCTAAATTCTCGAGGACTTGGATACGGTTTTACACCATCTACCCGATGATGCCAAACAATTTTGGCTCGAGGGTCGTAAATCAGTACGTCTTTCACACCTTGGGCTAAGTAAAAATTAGGTGCAAAACGCAAGTCTTTGTCTTCATACCCTTCGGAAACCACTTCGATAACGGCTTCAGGGACTTGGGTCAGTGCGGTATCCATTTCGTGATCGGCTGGAATTCGACACAAAATGGCAATGTCTGGACGTTTAAGCGAACCATCTTGAAAGCGAAAAATTGTATCAGCAATGTGATGACACCGACATTCAGAATCAGCAATCGGTTTGATGCTGGCGCGTATTTCGTCTATTTTGGCTTGATGACGGTACAGGGGCGAAGTCTCCCAGACGGGTAGCCCACCGATAATCTCGAGCCGAACGCCGATGGCATCGGCATCATGAATCAGTTTTTCTAGGTGTGCTTGAGAAGTCATAATATAGTCTACTCGAGAATCCCAAGAATTGGTTGTTGCTCCAAGAATTTCGGATTGGCTTTTTCGTCCCAAGGAAACCGATGTAATCTGTCTGGGTAAATCATTTGCAGCACAGTAAAATTATCAGATTCATAGAACCACTGGGCAGCCCCTAAAAATTCTGGGCAATGGTGTTTTGGAACATTTACAAACATCACTTCGTAACCCTCGATTATATCCGTAACAACCTGCCCATGCTCAAATCTCGAGCCAGATTTTATTTTGTCACCAACAAAATTGATTAAGCTGTGCATCGTCTCGAGCCGCAGTCCAAAAAGAATAATTTCTGGATGCCCTAAAGCTGCCGTAAAACCCACCGAGAATGCAAAAGCACTGCCTTCGTCATCCTCGGGAATCATGGTCACTTGCCAGCCGTAATCGCGTACTGTCTCGAGCAATTCGCGCTCAAAGTCGTCTAGGTCTGGGTTTTGTAGTCGGGTCTCGAGATTCACAACTTAGCCCTTGACGCTTCCAGCCGTTAAACCAGAAATAATCTTTTGCTGGAAAATCAAAATTATCGTGATAATTGGAATAATCGCAATTGTAATCGCGGCGCTGATAATCCCCCAAGGGAAAGAAAATTCGCCTTGGTAGAGGGCAACGGCGGGCGGCACAGTGCGGGTGGCTTGGTTACTGGCAAAGGTGACTGCCAGTAAAAATTCGTTCCAACTGTTCACGAAAGCTAAAATACTAGCCGTAGCAACGCCTGGTGCTGCCAGTGGCACAATAATTCGCCACAGTGCGCCAAATCTCGAGCAACCATCCACCATTGCAGCATCCTCGAGGTCTTTGGGGATGCCTTGAAAAAATGCGGTCAGGGTTAAAATGCTGATTGGCAGGCTAAAGGCGGCGTATGGCACGATTAAACTTAAGTACGTGCCTAACCAGCCAAAAGAACGCATCATTTGGTAAAGCGGCACAATTAAACTGACCACCGGAAAGATACTGGCTGCCACTATCAGGGTTTGAATGATGCGACGGTTAGGCAAGTTGACTCGAGCTATCGCGTACCCAGCCAGTGCCGCTATGGTCACGCAAACCAAGGTGCTAATACTCGAGACAAAGACACTATTAAAAAAGTATTTGAGGAACGCTTGCTGCATAAAAACTAGAAAGTAATTGGTCAGCGCCCAGCTTTGTGGTAAGTACGATATTGGGCTGGTTTGCAGTTCAATGTCGTTTTTGAAACTGGTCAGTAAGACCCAGAGCATTGGGTATATTCCATTAACCACCAGTAGCACTAAGGCGAAAATTACAAAAATGCGGTTCAGAATAGGATTTTTCATGATTCGTCCGTCCTGACCCAGCGCACGTAAATGGTGGTAATCACCAGTGCCAATACAAAAAGCCCAAGCGAGACTGTTGCGCCATAGCCAAAATCGGTGAATTCTACGGTGGTTTTTTGAATGTACATGCCTAGGGTCTCGAGATTTAGCGCTCCAGCTTGCTTAAAGGCATACGGAATATCAAAAACTTGCAGTGCCGACAGAGTACGAAAAATCAGGGCGACAGCAATCGCGGGTCGCAGAAGCGGTAAGGTGATGCGCCAAAAAATTTGCCAACCGCTTGCACCGTCTACCGTGGCGGCTTCCTCGAGTTCGATGGGAATACTTTGTAAGCCTCCAAGCAGAATCAGGGCTACAAAACTCGAGGTTTTCCAGATGGTCGTGACCACAAAAGCAATCACTTGGGTATCTGGTTGCAGCAACCAACGAATCGGTTGTTCGATCAGGTTAAAGCGCAGCAAAAGGTCATTAAAAAGCCCAAATTGCGAATTGAACATCCAAGCAAACATTGTGCCAGCAATCACTTGAGGCATTGCCCACGGGAGAAGTAGCGCAATTCGTACTACCCAGCGCCAACCAGTTTTGACATTAGCAAGCAGCGCCAAAGGTAAACCGACCAGAAACGAACCAACCACGGTTAAAATTCCAAACCAAAGGGTGCGCCAGAACGCATCTATAAAGGCTTGGTCTTTGAACAGCCTCGAGTAATTTTCTAAGCTGGTGCTGACTTGACTTGGGTCAGCGATTTCTTGTACCCGAAAAGTCAGTAACAAGACGTTAATCATTGGGTATAAAAAAATGCCAATCAGCAAAATAAAGGCTGGTGCGAGCAGCATCCAGCCAAATTCTTGTTCGGCTAATTGCCCGGTCATAAAACGTTGCCAAAAACCAGAAAAGCCCCGATTGACTCGGGGCATGAGCGGTGAAGGTGAAGCCACAAATCCTACTTAATCAATGGCTCGAGGGCGGACTGCATATCAGTCAGTGCTTTATCTACGGTTTTAGAACCAGCCACGACTGCATTGACATTGGTGCGGATAATTTCAGAAACCTTCGGATAATTGGCGGTCACGGGGCGTGGGCGGGCTTTTAAGATAACAGGGTAGAGGTCATCGTAGTGTGGATTGGCTCTCAGGACATTGTTGTTGTTGTACAGCGCTTTACGCACCGGTAAGAAACCACCTTTGATGCTGAATTCTTCTTGGGCTTTGGTATCCGACATATAACGCAGCAATTCAAAGGCTTTTTGCTTGTTCTTGCTAAAATTCGAGATACCCCATGAAGCCCCGCCTTGGCAGGTGCTGCTGCCGACTTTTGAACCCGCAAAGGCGGGCAAACGAGCCACGCCAATGTTGCCTTTGACGGCTGTCGGTCCAGAAGTTGGTCCGCCGTTGCCTTGGAAATGCGCCCAAGCATATGCCCAGTTCAAACCGAACAAGACA
>JANNEE010000354.1:0-4355 GCA_031388325.1 Deinococcales bacterium | reverse complement strand
CATCGGTTCTTATTATGCCCATACTTTGCCTATTTCGGCTCGAGTTCAAATACCGACTTATCTTTGAACAGTCTTCCACCAATCTGTCTGATAGAATCCCCAAAGTCATGCCGCAACCTCATTATTTAATTGCTCCAAGTTTATTGGCTTGTGATTTTTCACAGTTAGCCGAAGAAATACTTGCTATTGAACAGGCTGGGGCAGCATGGGCGCATTTTGATGTCATGGATGGCACATTTGTACCCAACATCAGCTTTGGTGTACCAATTCTCGAGGCGTGCCGAAAAAGCACAACACTCCTGACTTTGGATGTCCATTTGATGGTACAAAACCCAGAGCGTTATATCGAAGCCTTTGCGGCGGCTGGCGCGGACTTCATCACGATTCATGCTGAAGCCACAAGCCATGCCCACCGAGCGGTACAAATGATTAAGTCTTTTGGCAAACGGGCTGGTTTGGCGATTAACCCCGGAACACCTATTGAGGCGTTTAGACCCCTGCTGCCCGATTTAGATTTGATTTTGCTGATGAGTGTCAATCCCGGTTTTGGTGGTCAGCAATTTATCCCCAGCAGTTTAGAACGCTTGCGTCAAGCCGCACATTTACGCGACCAACTGAATCCTCAGTGTTTGCTCGAGGTTGACGGCGGAGTCAATGCCAAAAATATTTTGAGTATCGCTCAAGCTGGCGCAGATATACTGGTGGCAGGTTCAGCCGTGTTTAGTCCACCGAGTATTGCCTACAATTACGCCGTGCTAAAAGCCAAACTCGAGGGCAAAGAAGTGTTGGTGTCTCCGAATCTCGAGGCGGGCAATGAATCGCTAACTTTAGAATTTAACGAAGGTACACCATGAACTCGTGTCACAGAGGTACACCATGATGCGTCTACGGGTAGATGTCCTGCCCCGCAGCGCCCAAGACCTAGGTTTCCAACCCTTTGCCGATACGGTTCTGGTTGTGGATACGTTACGAGCCACCACCACTGCCATCACGTACCTCGAGCAGGGTGCGGATAATTTGTACCTCTGCCCAGACCTCGAGACCGCCTTGAGTTTCAAAGCCGAAGGAATTGTGCTGGCAGGCGAACGCAACTGCCTTCCACCCGATGGTTTTGACCTTGGCAACAGCCCTGTCGAAGCCTTGGCGCACCGTTTTGACAAACAAACCGTGGTGATGAGTACCACCAATGGCACGATTGCCGCCGCCGCCGCTTGCGACACCGGTAAAAACATTATTCTGGCTAGTCTTCGCAATGCTCACGCGGCTGCCCGCAAAGCCAAGGAACTTGCTACCGAAGAAATTGCGATTCTCTGCGCGGGTTCAAACGGCAGAATTGGACTCGAAGATGTCTACACGGCTGGGGTACTTTGCGAATACTTAATCAGCATGACCGAATGCAGCTTGGACGACGGCGCACAAATCGCCCTGACTGTCCGCCGCCAATTTGCCGACCCACTCGAGCCGCTCTCGAAATCTCGAGCCGCCGAAATTATCAGCAACGTAGGCTTAGAAGCCGATATTACTTATGCTGCCGAAGTCTCGAGAAGCACGATTGTACCGATTTTTATTGGACGGAGCGGTACAGCCCTGATTTTCAAATAAAGTCTGGTGAGCCAATGCGAATCTTCAATCGAGTTTTGCAAAGCATCATCGGATTTTTTGCCAGCCTAGCCATACTCTGGATTATTTTACCGCTACCTGCAAACAGCATTGAAAACTTGTACTCGAGAAATATATTCCCGATTGTTTCTTGGGTTTTGATTCATACGACAGACTTATTTCCGTTTTCTGTGGCTGGAGTCGTTTTGGTTGTTGCCACAATTGCTCATATTTTTTTTCTGGCTCGAGCCATCAGGCAAAGAAGCTGGCGTATCGCTTGGCTTTGGCAGTTACCACTGGCAGCCCTGACTTTGTATGGAATTTTTATTCTCGTTTGGGGCGCAAATTACCGCCGCTTAGGAATAGAAGAACTCTGGCAACTCGAGACCAGCAAAGTCAAACCCCAAGACCTCGAAATGTTAGCCGAGAACTTAGTGATTGTTTTGCAGCAAGAACAAAACTCTACTCGAGATGCACAAGCTACACTCACAGACTTACGCGAAACAGTGCAAACACAAATCAAGCAAATCACTGGCGTTAGACCAACGCTACTGAGCCGCATAAAAGCCACTCCTGCTGGTTTACTGATGGTCTTACAAACCTCTGGGGTAGTTTCGCCTATCACCCTTGAGGCACACGTAGACAGTGGACTTCCAGAGCCGTTTTTTCTGGCGGTTGCGACCCATGAATTGGTTCATACCGCAGGATTTGCTGGCGAAGCCGACACCGACCTGATTGCGGCTGTGGCTGGCTTAGGCTCGAGCAACGCCTATGCACGGTACTGCACTGCCTTAGCCTACTTTGGCAAAATTCTTGGCGATATTCCCAAAGCAAGCCAAAGTAAACTGATTCGGCTATTACCCAGCATTGCTAAAAGCGATTATGCCGCCCTGCGAATAGCTCAAAAACAATACTCAATCCCGTGGCTGGCAAGTCTTTCTCAAGTCACTTACAACCAATATTTAAAAAGCCAAGGGGTAGAAGCTGGGGTACAAGATTACTCGAGAATCGCATCTTTACTGGCAGCCGCCCAAAATAGAGGACTGATTTTCAGGTAAAAATCTTGTCTGGTACGGTCTCGAGTGCGAGATAGGGCTAAAAGTATGTTGACCCGAACTTCCTATGTTTTGGCACTTGTTTTTAATCCTCCCCGCGAAGCAGGGGAGGTGGCAAGCGAAGCGCGTCGGAGGGGTCTTGCACAGCGTTTCTTCGATTACGCGTCGCACGACCCCTCCGTCACTCGTTGCACTCCTGACACCTCCCAACTGTCTAACGACAGGGGAGGACTTTTGGCGTTGCAAACGTACTTTTTGATAAAATTTGGAGTGAATAACATCAAAAGTACCCCAAAGGTCAACATACTTTTAGCCCTGACTTCTCGAGTGCATATTGAGATACGGACAAAAGTCAATTATCCACGTCCAGCACAACATCCTGAGCAGTAAACTGCTGCAAAGACTGCTGCACCAATAACCCAGCCAGAAAACGTTGCAACCCCAAAGATAAGACTCGCCTACCCGGTTTCATACCTTTACGTTCAACCCACCCACCAAGATGAGCTAGAAAAGCAATCACTCGAGGCTCGAGACTGACTTCAAGGTCAAAAACAAACGCTGCACAAATAAAGGCATAGGCTACTAAAGTACGAACCGCTTCAAAGTCTAGAACTTGAACTGCTTCCCAATCCAAAGCTGTTTTCGTCCAAGAAAAAACTTCTTCAATCGCCCAACGACTGGCATACAAAGCAATAATTTGCCTGACTTGCTCGAGTTCTTCAATTGGTAAATTGGTGAGTAAGACCCAACCAGCTTCATCCCCTTTCACTCGAGGGAATTCAATGCTAACGGCATGAATGGGTACTCGTCCACCTAGAAAGCAAGTACAAGCCCTCACTTGACCTGTACTTAAACGCATGACCGATTTATTCTTTTCTACACTTGGTCTTTTGAGTTGCATTGTTCCAGAAGTGGGTTGTTCACCTAGTAAAGCAAATAATTTTTGATGTTCACCTCCGAGCTTACTGGTCACATTTCGATTATGTTGCGCTCGAATGATAAAACAATCACCGATTTTGAGGATCAATTCAATGACTTTTTGGTCATCAAATCCTCGGTCAAGAATCCAAGTGATGCGTACTACACCAACGGCTCGTAAGGCACGATGAATCTCGAGGATTGCCGTTCTCACTTGGTCATTATCGCTTTTATAAGCTGGCTCGAGAGGACTGTAGGTATGTTGGTACAACAAGGCTTGAACACCACTGGCGGCGATACCAACCGCATTCAGGGTTTGATAACCTGGGATTAGATCACCATCTAAAGCTCGGACGGTACTCAGATGCTCGAGTTTGCTGCTGTATGGTTTTCTTAAGTCACTTCCATCAAGGATGACTCGGACATCATGTTGACCAGAGAGTTTCTTTGCGCCTAACTCGAGGAAACGATTGGTGAAGTCTTTAGGGTCACTTGGGGCGCGTTGATTTTTCTTGCGGATTAAGCGTCTTATTCGCTTTTCACTGTACTTGGTTTGACTGGTTTGAGGGGCGAGTCTGGCAATTTGACTCACCTTAGTGCTGCCACTACCGATGATCCCTGTGATGGCTGAATCAAAGCCTTTTCTCAGACGAGCATCTTTGAAGAGGTCGTGGTATTGCTTGGTGTATTCGCCTAATTTTTCGAGTGGAGCGTTGTAATTGTGTGTCATTCAAGCACTATACAGACTTTTGTCCGTATCTCAAGTGCATAAATTTGACGAAT
>JANNEE010000132.1:0-1931 GCA_031388325.1 Deinococcales bacterium | reverse complement strand
TGCATTTGGTGACACAAAAACTCGAGGGGGTGGATAACAACGGATATGGTCTTGTTTGGGGCTTAGAGAATGCCGACAATTGTATTGAATTTGTCATATCTGGGGATGGTCATTTTCGGATTGCCGAATATAAAGCTGGCGAGCATCAAGTGATTGTGGCTTGGACTCGTTCTGAAACGGTTCGGCAATTGAATGCGGTTAATCTTCTCGAGCTACAACGCGAAACTGATTTGCTCAATTTTTTGATCAATGGTGTTCTGGTTCTTACGCACGCAGCCTCTGAGTTACTGACCGTCACAGGGCGAAATACGGGTTTTATTGTCTATCAAAAAAATAAAGTGGCATTTCATAGTTTGTACATCAGCACCAACGAAACCGATTACGCCCCTCCACCATTACCAGAAGGGGCAGTCTTACAGGGATTAGACCCTGCCCTCGAGAACGATTCGCTCGAGGCAGTCACCGCCGAGTTAGACAGCTTAATTGGTTTACAAGAAATCAAACAGAGTTTTAAGCAACTCAAAAACTTCTTAAAGGTGCAACTTGAACGCAAAGAACGCGGCTTAAAAACCGCCGATATGAGTCTGCATTTGGTGCTGACCGGACCGCCCGGCACAGGTAAAACCACGGTAGCGCGGTTGGTTGGGCGACTCTATAAGCAACTTGGTTTTTTGAAACGTGGGCATTTAATCGAGACAGACCGAGCGGGCTTGGTGGCTGGGTACATTGGACAAACCGCCATGAAAGTTGACGAAATTGTGACTCGGGCGTTGGATGGGGTGCTTTTTATAGATGAGGCGTATGCCCTTGCCCCGAGGGATGGTGACTTTGGGCATCGTGACTTTGGCTATGAAGCCATTGAAACCCTGCTGAAACGACTCGAGGATCACCGTGACCGTTTATGTGTGGTGATTGCTGGCTATCCCGATGAAATGACCCATTTCTTAGACTCAAACCCCGGGGTGCGTTCACGCTTTAATCGCTTTTTTGAATTTAATCATTTTGGAGCGACTGAACTGCTTGTGATTCTCGAGAAATTAGCGGCTGATGATGGGTATTTTTTTGACGCACGCGCCAAAGAACTCTGCGGGTATGTGTTTGAAGGCGCACTCGAGTTACCGCCTCGCAACTTTGGCAATGCTCGGTTTGCTAGAAATTTATTTGAAAAAATTCTCGAGCAGCAGTCAAGCCGCGTGGCAGAAGAAGCTGACGATTTATCCGACGAAGCCTTATCGTTAATTCTGCCCGAGGACATTCCAGACGACGCTGGCGCACCGCGTTTACCCAAGCAAGTGCTGAACTAAAGTAGATGGGTTAAACTGTACTCTGTGCGACGAATAATTTTCACCATTTTGAGTATTTTTATGACTTTTGCGACCCAAGCCGCCCCGCAAAACAGTGGCGTGCTGGTGCGTCGGCTCGAGTTTCAGGGCAGTCGGTTTACCGTGGTCAGTGTCGATTTAAGACTTGTGCAACTTAAAATGTTCTGGAAAGACCCTTTTGGGAAGCCGTTCTCGAGTTTAGAGAATTTAGAAAAGCACTTAACCAAGAATAAAATTCGCTTATTGGCAGCCACCAACGCTGGTATTTTTGACACCAGCCAAGCTCCCCTAGGAATGCACATTGAACGCGGTAAAGTGCTGCATCCGTTAAAGACCCGACGCAGTGGCTACGGAAATTTTTATCTTCAACCCAACGGCGTGTTTTTTTTGGCTAAATCTGGAGCGCAAATTCTCGAGACTTTAGAGTTTGAACGCATCTCCCCTGCTGCTTTAGAAGCCACGCAATCCGGACCGATGCTGGTGCGGAATGGCAAAATCCATACGGCTTTTCAAAAAAACAGCTTTAATCGTTTGCCACGCAATATGATTGGTGTAGAAAACTCGCAAAAAGTGCATTTGGTCATCAGTGACGACTGGGTGAATTTTTAC
>JANNEE010000110.1:0-1582 GCA_031388325.1 Deinococcales bacterium | reverse complement strand
CTCTCGAGATTCCAAGTGATGGCGCTATCCACGCTTGGCATCGGTTGGTTTAAGCTGTCACGCACAACGGCGGTCATTTGTTGGGTATTTCCGACGGTCAAACTGACTGGGTTTGGGGTCAGGACAATATCTTTAATCGTGGCAACACCGCTCATTACACCATAAACACCGTAAGTCTGAACTGTTGCCCGGAGTGCGCCTTTGACACTAATCTGTTCTTCCACATAGCGCCAATAAACACCATCGCGGCGGAATAAACGACCGTTATTGCCTGTAGCTTTGGTTGCACCCGCATTGTCTACCCCGATGCTGATTGTCGCACTGGCAACCGAACCTGCCGTGACTTGGAAATTGTAGGCACGAACAAATGTCAAACCTGACGGTATTTGCCCCTGGTCGCTCGAGGGTGTGACAGCCACGAATGTAGCAGCACTTGCGCTTGGCGCAACCAACGAGGCTTGCGAGTCGCTGCTGTTGACTGTTCCTGGCACGGCAGTACCCGCAGGTTGTGGTGTTGGGCAAGCGGTTAAAATCGCGGCGGTCAGGGCTAACAATGGAATCAATTTTTTCATAGTGTTTCTCCTTGCTCAAGGACTCCCCTCGAGACTGTTTTTGGGCATCCTCGAGTCACTTGGGAGAGGGTGACTCGAGAATGTGTATGAAGTGTACAAATCTAGCGTGACAAGATCGCAACATGGCTCAGAGCGAAACAATATAGTCAGAGAAAGTATTTTTTTACCCTAAGTCGCGATTCTCGAAAAATCAAGGCTTGTTGCGTTTTGTGTTTAGATATAAAAAAATCACCCCAAAAACTGAGGTGATTGCAAATATACATTTACTTAGCAGCTTGGTAATTCTTTTCTGCCATATCCCAATTGACCACATTCCACCAAGACTCGAGGTACTTTGGACGCAAATTTTGATAGTTCAGGTAATAAGCATGTTCCCAAACATCGACAGCCAAAACTGGTTTTGCACCTAACTCGAGCGGGGTATCTTGGTTGGCGGTTGAAAGCACTTCCAATGCCCCGTTTTTAACCACAAGCCAAGCCCAACCTGAACCAAAACGGGTTGCTCCTGCGGTATTGATTTTTTCTTTTAGGGTGTCTAAACCACCCATTGCCGTAATTGCTTCGGACAGCCCACCAACGGGGCTACTCGAGCCGCCGGGGGTCATCAAAGTCCAGAAAAAAGCATGGTTATAATGTCCGCCGCCGTTGTTACGAACTGCACCACGAATGCTTTCCGGTACTTGACTCAGGTCGTGTAGCATCGTCTCGAGTGGCATGTCAAATTCGGGGTGTTTCTCGAGGGCAGCGTTTAAGTTATTGACATAGGCTTGATGGTGCTTGCCATGATGAATCTGCATCGTGGCGGTGTCAATATGAGGCTCTAAAGCATCATGGGCGTAAGTCAGGGCTGGTAGTTCGTATTTCATGATTTTCTCCTTTGATTTTTCCGCAATTTGCGGCTGGTTCTAGTGTAACGAATCTCGATGAGCGAGTCTGCAAGTTCTCATACCAAGCAGTCTGCCAGTTTCCTTACGTTATACTTCTGTACATGGTAATTATTTCCAAATCAA
>JANNEE010000109.1:0-5966 GCA_031388325.1 Deinococcales bacterium | reverse complement strand
CCATAGAACGCTTCGAGAGTCTAAGTACCCCTGATAAGATTTTATCGCTATCATTTTTTAGGGATGAAACGGCTGTTCATGCTTGGCGTTCACTCGAGCAGCACCGAGGCGCGCAAGCCAAAGGACGCACCAGAATCTTTGAGGACTACCGTTTGCGAATCGCAGGGGTGATACGGGATTATGGAATGTTTGAGCGTGACCAAGCCCCCACAGACAGCCGCAAGCTTCATGAATAGTTTCGAGTGTCGGATGGAAATTAATTGTTGTAATTCGAGTTTATCTTACAAAACTAGAGTTCGGTCTGTCGCAGCAACAGCATCAAATTGGTTCTAAGACTCAGGGATTTCTATTGCTACTAACTTAGGAAAACCAATTGCCAATACCGAACGCTCGAGTTCGCCTTCTGGATTATAAAACTTGACTGTTCCGTTTAAGTCACAAGTCCAAACCTCAAGCGCACCGCGTTCAAAATACAATTTGCGTTTACTCGAGATTTCTTTGGAACTATTATTTGGTGATAAAATTTCAACACAAAGCTCAGGGGCTTGGCTCAACTCGAGTTCATCATCCGCGCCGCATTCAAACAATATTGCTGGACAATGAGCATAGGAACGAGGGTTGGTGATTGGATTGATTCTGTTATAAAAGTAACTGGCATAAGCGTCAGGCTGACCTTCGCCAATGAGGACACCATCTACGTGCATTCCAGGGCGTTTCCAATCAGGCGTGGCAACGATGGCTGCCACACAAGCAATGCGCGGGTCTAATTCGGCGGCTGCCACAGCAATATCACCACCGAGCGAACGCCCACCAACAGCAAAAGGCGCAGACAGGTTAAATTCTTTGGCTGCCCAATCCACGACACGCAGCACCTCGAGCGCTCCATTACCAAGTATCGGAAATGCCACCAGTGGAAAATTAGCCCAAGCTCGAGTGGCAACGACATCAGGTTCTTCGGTGGCTCGAGAGCCACGTTCCCACGAGTCAAAACTAACCGCCACGTAACCCGCTAAAGCCAGAAGCTCGAGTATGGGCAGCACCGTTTCCATCTTGGAGAATCCACCTGCTAACCAGATCACCAATTTGCATTGTGGTGTGACTTCTTTCGGCAATACCCACATCACGGGGATTTGCTCAACCTTGCTATAGCCTGTTCGTAACAAGTTACTTGAAGTAGTCATGGTATTAGTATAAGTATTTTGCATAAGTTTCTCGAGACTCGAGGTGGGCTTTCGCCTACAAATTTTTGGCATGGGACTGGTTTAGAAGCCCAATTTTTTTCACCAATTCACGGTCAACTGCGTAAGGACTTCCATCAGGTGTGAATGCCTGCTTCAAGTTAAATGCTTCTGGACTCGAGCCTTGGTGGTAAATCAGTTCGTAACGCCGGTGTGCTTCTTCCCAAGTGACAGGTGGGTCATCTTCGACCCACCATGCCACCGAACTGGGATACGCCCCATGCGCGAACCACTCCTTGCGTTTGGCGAACGCTTCGCCGTGCAAACCACCATACGCATACGCCATCACTGACTCGAGATTTTGCCATACGGAGAGGTTCTGTGCCACCCGACCCGCAAATTCGGGGGCGCGAAACATATCGGGAATGTTGGCAGGGTTGTCGTGTAATGCCACAAACCCATGACTGTCTTTGGCAACCTCGAAGACACTGTTAATACGCTTTTCAAAACCGCGCACTTGAGGGTCGCCGAAGGGTTGCCGTAAAATAGCGATATTCGCAAACGCAAGTCTTGCCATTTTACTGCCCCGGTGCGCGGTAAACTGGGCTGAGTTTGACGGCTTCATCCATCTCTTCAACCGTGATTAAAGGGGTGACGGAGCAGGTGACTCGTCCAGAGGCGTTCAAAGTGCCTGATGCAGCAATGGCGGCATTTTGGCTGGGAAGATTGGCAATGGCGTAAACGTCGGTTTCGCCAAAGGCAAAGTACATCGATTCAAGTGTTCCGCCAACCGATTTCACCAGTGCTTCTGCCACTGCTTTGCGGCTCGAGCCACCCTCAGCAATGACTCCTTTGATTCCTTCGTCAGTGTAATTGAGTTTGATCAGGTACTTATTCATGATGTTCTCCTTGTAGATCAGAAAGTGGGCTTAAGGTCGAAGAGACGTTAAAAAGTGCCAAATTGCACCAAGAAATAACTGGCTAAATCTGCGTGCCAATAACCTGTCTGAAGGCTGATTTCATTGGTTGTACCGTCCGTTCTCGAGCCATGTAAGGCTCGAGTTAGGGGTCTCGAGCCTTGAGAAGAAGGCTTAAAGTAGGATTCTTACGCCAAGTGCAGCTTGGTAATCAAAATTCGGTACAAATAAAAACCTGATTTCGCTGTACAGTCCAAGTGTGTTTGAAAGGTCATAACGCACACCGAGCAACGCGCCAAAGCCAAAGGCAGTAGCTGGCGATAGAACAATAATCGCTCGAGGTCCGAAATAAATATCAATATCAGATATTTGGTAAGAACCGTATAGACCAACACCCGCACCAAAGAAAAAAGCCCCCGCGCCAAACGAACCTTCGAGGTCAACTCGAGCATCCAGCCCAAAGTCCTTGCTAAATTTAACGAGGTTCTCTACGCCTAAGTTCAGCCCAAAGCCCAGTACAAAACCATTTTGGAATTGACTGGTTAAACCGCCACCAATTGAAAATTTTTGTGCGCCAGCCAAGCTCGAGAAACCCAATACTGCCACCAAGATTAAAAACCACTTTTTCATACATCCTCCAAACTCGAGTCCTTAATTTAGGTCTTACCCTCGAGCGATGCGGTAGCATACAAAATGGTGCGTCGCATCAGCGTCGCATGGGCTAAAAACCAGCATCGCATGGACAATTTAGGTAGTATCCTGCATGAGTAAAGAATTTTCTAAAATACATCCAGAGCTGCAAAAAGTGGCAAAGACCAGCCCGAAGTTTAATTTTAATCAAAAAAATCTTTGGTTTATGCGTTTTTTGATGTCTTTAATGCCTAAAGCTAAAATTCCTATGGATGTTTTCATAAAAAACATCTTTTGTCTTGGTGAAGCTGATACAACAAAAATTCGTTTGCGGGTCTATACAAAAAAATCTCTAACTGCGCCAAGCCCAGTGCTAATTTGGATGCACGGCGGTGGGTACATTGTCGGTAAACCAGAACAAGATGATGGTTGTTGTTCGCAGTATGTTCAGGAGTTAGGAATCACGGTTATTTCCATAGATTACCGTTGCGCTCCAGAACATCCATTCCCTGCTGGTTTAGATGATGCTTATGCTGCTTTAACTTGGGTGGTGGCGAATGCCCATGAACTTGGAATTGATCCAAATCGTATTGCCATTGGCGGCGCTAGTGCTGGTGGTGGGCTTGCCGCAGCCTTGGCGCAACTTGTTCTTGACCGTCAAGAATTTAAGTTTGTGTTTCAATTGCTGGTTTATCCGATGTTGGATGATAAAACCGTGCTTCGGTCAGATATTGATGACAGCCAAAATGTCACTTGGACGCAAAAAAGTAATCAATTTGGCTGGGAGAGTTATTTGGGAGTACCATGTGGAACTCAAGAAATTCCTGAGTATGCTGTACCTGCTCGTCGTCAAGACCTTAAAAATTTGCCACCCGCTTGGATTGGTGTGGGTTCTTTAGATGTTTTTCACGATGAAGATATTGTGTATACGAAGCGATTACAAGCATCTGGTGTGGAATGTCAGCTTGAAGTAATCGAAGGAGCATTTCATGGTTTTGATGTTTTTGATGCTCGAATTCGGATTGTTCAGGAATTTCGTAAGTCACAAATTTTGGCTTTAAGTAAATATTTGCGGATGAACTAAACGATGCAAAAAGCAGTGAACCCCAAACCATAAATTTCAGGAATGTGCCAATCGAGCATTTAATTTCAGCATCTCACAAAGTATATGGCAATTTGAACTAAATCCCGCAAAACACGTATCTTTTCTGATGACTAAAACAATTCTGACTAGCCTGTGTTTGGCTTTTATGACCACAATTGCTTGCATAACCCATGCAGCGCCCAATATCATGAACTTACCTGCCCAAGCCAATTGGCTGACCAGCGATGGTACACAAATTTATGCGTTACTCGAGAATAATCAGGTGCTGCAAATACAAAACTCGACTCTGACCTCGTTGGGAGGTTTTTGGAGTAGTGTTGCACCAATTTTATTCGCACATGGACGATTACATGGTGTTAGCACCAAAGGCGAATTACTGGTTCATCAAGGTAAACAATTAAGCTCGAGTCAAAATGCGAAGCTCTCGGTTAAAGTACGTGTGCTGCCCTTACCGGCTGGGATTATTGCAGTTACCGAGTCAGGTGACTTGGTGCGTTTAGAAGACAATGGTAAAACTTGGGAGATAACGGCTCGAGCAAAATTAAACGCCCTAACTGACCAACACCTTGGTTTTGCTGATTTAGAAGGCGATAATGACAAGGAAGTTGTTGCTTTGGTAGGTGCGAACTCGAGTCGTTATCAACATGGAATTTTAGGGGATAACATCGAAGCAACGGCGGTTGTGGCGCTTGAACGTCATTCACTCGAGGTTTTATGGCGTTATGACCTACCTACCCCGTATGTCTTTGAGGATATTACCCTGCGTCCGTTTCAAATCGGCACTCGAGAACAGCTTGTCACCGTGCGCTCAAGTGTCAACGGAGGGGCGGCGCTGGCAATGCTTGGTTTGAACAACAATAAGCTCGAGTTACGGGCTGGTGCAGACATCGGACAGTCAAATCGTTGGTTAAATCCTGTGGTTGGAAAAACTGATATTTATGCAATACACACGCCACATATTGGTGGGATTTTAGTCAAGTACGAACCGACCAAACTTGGTGGTAATCAAAAATTAACCGACTTGTCGAATCACAGTATCGGTTCGCGGATTCTCGAGCCAAGCATCCAATTAAGTTCTGGTGAATTGATTATTCCAAGCCAGAATCACCAACAGATGAAAACCATTGTTTGCAATAATCAATGTCGGATTACTCAGATGTATGACCTTGGAGCGGCGTACTCGAGTAACATCATTGTGGTTGGTCAAAGTAAAGTCATTGCTAGTAGCAATAAAAAACTGCATGTTTGGTGAGGTTTACTCGAGGAAAACCGAGACTTCCTCGAGTGATTTTCTATTCAAATTTGGCACAAGGCAATTGGGTTTCGGATAGCCGATAGGAAAGAGCAGCATGGCTTCTTCATTGCTTGGGCGCTCGAGAATTTCCGACAGTATTTTCATTGGATTTGGTGTGTGGGTCAAGGTGGCTAAGCCCATATTGTGCAGCGCGGCAATAAAAAATCCTGCGGCGATACTGGCAGATTCGGTCACATAATAATGTTTTTCGCCGTTTAATCCTGTTTTTTGTTTGAATAAAATCACAATCCAAGGCGCATCGGTAATGTGTTCTTTGATGTGGTCAGTGCCAATAGGCTCGAGGGCAGTGCGCCACTCTTGCGGCATTCTTTTTGAGTATGTTTCGAGTTCCTCGGCTTCGACAGCCACGCGGATTCGTTCTTTTAAGGCTTGGTTGGATATTGCCACAAAAGTCCACGGTTGTTTGTGAGCGCCACTCGGGGCAGTGCTGGCGGTTGTAATAGCAAGTTCAATCAGTTCTTTTGCTACGGCTTGGCTCGAGTAAAACCGTACTGAACGGCGTTTCTCCATTTTCAAGGCAAAAGTCTTGGCTCGGTGCAGCATTTCTTCTGGCTCGAGTTGTAAAAATTCGAGTGCTTTGAACTTTTTGGTCATGACATAGTGTAGTACAATCAATCAATGATTCGGGAAGAACGTTTACAAACTAAAATTGTGGCTTTAGAAGTCTTATTACAAAAAGACCTGATAAATTCGGATCGTTTGCATTACGAACAGCGTTTATTACAGATAAAATCGCAATTCGAGGCTGTTCAGTCACCAATTTTTCCACCCATAAAAACAAGTATCCAGTTGCTCGAAGAGTACAACCTTGCGTCTGATTC
>JANNEE010000090.1:0-7274 GCA_031388325.1 Deinococcales bacterium | reverse complement strand
GTCTCGAGTACAGGCAGCGCAAACTTGAACGACCGTGACCGCCAATTTGCCGAAAGTATTTTAGGCAAAACCGAGGATGTCTGGGGAGCAATTTTTAAGCAAGCAGGGGAGACCTACCAAGCGCCTAAACTGGTACTTTTTTCTGGCTCAGACCAAAGTGGATGTGGGGCTGCCGAAGCTGCCATGGGACCTTTTTACTGTTCCTTAGACCCAACCATTTACATTGATATGCAGTTTTTCCAAGAATTACGCGGCACAAGCAATTCTGATTTTGCCCAAGCCTATGTGCTGGCACATGAAGTTGGGCATCATGTCCAACATATTCTTGGAATATCAGGCAAGATTCGTGAACAACGCGCTCGGTCAGATAAAATCACCAGCAATAATTTATCGGTGCGCTTAGAACTCCAAGCCGATTGTTTTGCTGGAATTTGGGGTAACGCCACCGCTAAAGACCAAAGCGCCAACATCACCGAAACCGAAATCCGTGCTGCTCTCGAGACGGCTGCTGAAATTGGTGACGATGTACTGCAACGCCAAGCTGGACGGGTTGCCAATCCGCACACCTTCACCCACGGCAGCGCCGCCCAGCGTCAACAATGGTTTGTACGTGGTTTACAAGGCGGCAGCCCGAATGGGTGCGAGACCTTTAAGGCAAAAATTTAGAGCAAACCTCAAAGTGGATTCGTCACACCATGACCGCCTCAATAGGTGTAGAATCGTGTACGGAATGAATCAGATTCGCTTAGCTTCAATTAACGATGAAAGTTACCTCAAGACCTCTATTCAAGCGGCGTATCACGAGTACCCGCGTTTGATTGCCAAAGGCAACGGCTCTCTCGAGTTAGCCGTGGATCGTGTCCTCGAGAATGTGGCAGCCGAAGGATTTGCCCATATTGCCGAAAACAACGGTCAGTTGCTTGGTGTTTCATGGTGGGTCGCAGAAAACCCAGATGAAATGTCAGTGGCGTACTATGTCGAACCCGATGCCCGCAAAAACGGTGTTGCCACGCAATTACTCGAGGCTGGGCTAACCGAAGCCAAGTCCCGAGGCGCACGCAGCAGCTTGATTAAAACCCATCCAGAAAACGCTGCCAGTATTTCTTTAGCCCGAAAAGTCGGTTTTGAACCAGTCGTGGCGTTATTGCGCCAAGCCTTGTAAATGTCCGAAACGATTTTACGCCTGACTGCCCTGATTACAGGGCAAGTTCAAGGTGTTGGCTATCGCCGATTTGTGCAACGCCAAGCCGAAATGCTGCGTTTATCTGGTTATATCGAGAACTTATCAGACGGGCGGGTCGAAGTGATTGCTGAAGGTGAAAAAACCGAACTCGAGCAACTACTGCACCACCTCAAAAAAGGTTCAACCCATGCTGTGGTTAAAAATGTAGAAACCCAATGGGCAGAAGCCACGGGTTTAACAGGTTTTTTTGTCTACTAAAATGTGCTTAAAGACTATTGGGCATTGTTTGCCACACAAGTTCTCGAGATGATCGAACCTCAATGGCGTGGTGGTGAGACAACAGAGTTTGCTGTATTTGGCTTTGACGAACAGCCCTAACCCTAGTAAAGTAAGCGCATGAAAATCCTGTTTGGAATTCTATTACTTGCCCTGTTTTCGGCTTGTACCGTGATCAATTCTCGAGGTGCGCCCGTACCCGCCGTGACCGCCCAACCCCCACCAAGCCCAGCCCCAAGTGGAGGGCAAAGCATCACTTGGAATGCTCAGCTTGGCTTAGCCCCATATGCCAATTCGACCTTGGTGGATTACAGCAGTGAACGTGACGGTTCGAGTAAAGTGGTTTTTGAAAGCCGCGCTGATTTTGACGATATTTATGCGTATATCCATCAGCAACTGAGCAGTAAAGGCTGGCAGCGCACCGCATTGGATTACAAAACCAAAGCCACCAAGCTCGAAGCTACCTACCGCCAAAATGGACGTGATTTTAGGCTTAAATTTGATGCCGAAGGAAAAAGCGGACGCTTTAAGCTCGAGATTAACTTCTGAGGCGTTTGGTTTTAGCAAACTCGAGAAATTTTTGTACTGACCAAGTGTTAATACAGCGCTCCGAAGTCACCCCGCCCTTTTGGGCAGCTTGTACCCCATACACCAAATCTAAAAACCCTGCGGTGCTGTGCGCGTCGGTATTAACGGCATATAAATTCTTGGGATACTCGAGAACAATTCGCCAATCTAAGTCCAGACGATTTGGATTGGCGTTAATTTCAATGACTGTGCCAGATTCTAGTGCCGCCTCGAGAACTGCATTCATATCAAATTCGTAACTCGGACGGCGCAGCAGCAAACGCCCAGTCGGATGCCCAAGTATTGTGGTGAACGGATTCTGCACAGCCTTGATTAAACGTGTTGTTTGTGCCGCATAAGACAAGGTAAATTGGCTGTGAATACTCGAGACGATAAAATCAAAACCACTTAAAATCTCATCTGGGTAATCGAGGCTGCCATCGGATAAAATATCGGATTCAATACCTTTGAGAATAGTTATGCCCTCGAGTTCAGCGTTCAGTGCTTCAATCTCGAGCCACTGGTTTTTAACCCGTTCAATACTCAGTCCATTGGCATAAAAAGCGCTTCTCGAGTGGTCACAAATGCCCAAGTAGTTCATTCCAAGACTTTTGGCTGTTAATGCCATGTCGCGCAGACTATGCGAACCATCCGAGGCGTTGGTGTGAACATGCAGCATTCCAATGAGTTCAGATTGTTGCAGCAAATTAGTAGGTAAATTTTTGCCAAGATGCTCGCTTTCACGCAGCACAGGCGGTGAATACGGCAACTCGAGCAGTCCAAAAACATCGGTTTCAGTAAGCGTAGGGATAAGTATAGAATTTTGAAACAACCCTTGACTCGAGAGTTCAAAACCTTTTGCTTTGGCATGATTCATGGCGGTCTCGAGAAACGGCTTAGAGCCACGCATCACAAATTGGGCTGCGCCTAGGGTGGATTCAGTTGCAATGGCGAGTTGCACCGTAAAACCCTCGAAGGTGAACGAGAATAAATGCGGGTAGGTCTGGTCTGGAACAGCCTGAAATTGACTTAGCGTTTTGAGAATTTGGTCGTTATCGCCCAATGCCACCACATCTAAATCACCAATCGTCTCGAGATGACGGCTTAGACTTCCACCCGCCTCGAGTTGAATGGTACTTGGAAATACTGCCTTAAGTTTGAGAAATGCTATTTGTGCATCTTGTAACAATCGCCGTTCGTTGGAAAGCACCGCAAATTCGGCATTCTCGAGAATGGTTTTTTGTGAACCTGCCCCAAAACCTTTGAGCGCGGCGAGTTCGCCAGCTTGGGCAGTACGAATCAGCATGGCAAGACTGGTTACACCAGCATCCCATAGGGTACGAATTTTTTTTGCCCCCAAGCCCCGCACTCGAAATAACTCGAGAACCCCGCTTGGAATTTGGGTTTTGAGTTCCTCGAGCGGTGCGAAACTACCGACGGCATGGTATTGACTTAAATCCGTAGCCAGTTGCTTACCGATGCCACGCACCCCTGTAAAGCCTTTTTCGACCAGTGTTTCCCAATCGCCGCTCAGGTTATCGAGCGCTCGTTCGGCGGTTTGGTAGGCTTTGGCACGAAATTCGTTCTCACCAATTAACTCGAGTAGACTAGCTGTGAATCCTAGGGCTTTGACGGCATCTTTTTTGGTCATAATGCTTAACATTAACATAAGGTTTTAGAAAATACACACTCAATTCACTTGAGTCTAGTACACTCATATAATGAACTATCAGCAATTTGAGAATCGTTTGCAAGAAATGATTGAAATTATTCCCGAGCCTTATTTCAAAAATCTTCAAGGCGTACACTGTTTTGCCGAAAAAAAAGGCGACCCACAACAAGGCTTGGTTCGCATGGGTGAATACCTCGACCCCGGCTTTGAGAGCTTCATGGACTCGAGAATCCACATCGGACGGCACATCAACATTTACTATGGAAGTTTTTTGGCGGTTGCCCAACATAACCCACGATTTGACTGGGAAGAACAACTCTGGGAAACCCTGACCCACGAACTACAACACCACTTAGAAAGCCAAGCCAATGACCAAACGCTGATTGAATGGGACAAGCAACAACTCGAGAAATTTAGAACTGCCTCAAAAACCCGAGCGCACTGGCAGGATTTCGCGTAAAATTTGGGTAGGGGAGAACAGGTGAAAAGGATTCTTGTACTGATTGTACTTCTCGGATTTGGCACAGGCACATATGTGTTACTGCGACCAGCCCCAAGCCAAGTGGTACGACTCGAGCCAGTCACTCCATTACCAAGTCAACTCGAGCAACCCGCGCCAATTGTAGAAGCAATCAACACGCCAGTATCCAGCATTAAGCCGCGACCAACAAAACCGATTGAACCACGTCGGACACCTGTTATTAAAGCACTTCCTCGAGCAGTGGAAACACCAGCACCCATACAAACTCGAGAACCCGAAAAACCAGTGGTCACTCGAGAACCAACTCGAGATGCAACAGTAAAAAATCCTAAAACTCCGCCCAGTTTAACCGTGCGTCAAGAGGCTGGTTCATGGCGAGTTCAAGCAGGGGCTTTTCGTACCCAAAGTAACGCCGAAGCAATGCAAAGTAAAATAGTAGCCAGTGGCTTAACGGCTCGAGTGGTTCAAGGTGAAGACGGAATTTATCGTGTACTGGTTGGAAATTACAACACCAGTGCGGCGGCTCGAGAAGGTAGCCTTAAAGTCTCGAGTGTGATTCGTTAAATTATAAATCCGAAGGTAAAGCAATACTTCCCATAATCGCGGTTGCAGCAGCTACGGCTGGACTGGCTAAATAAATCTCGGCATCTTTATCGCCCATACGACCAATAAAATTTCGGTTGCTGGTGCTAACACAAACTTCACCCGGTGCAAGTACCCCTTGGTGTCTGCCCATACAAGGACCACAACCGGGCGTAGAAAGTGTGCCTCCTGCTTGAATAATTGTTAAAAGTGTACCGTCCTGCATGGCAGCCTCGAGAACTTCTGAACTGGCTGGAATGACCAGTAAGCGCGTGTGGCTGGCAACTTTATGCCCTTTTAGAATCGCGGCGGCAATTTGTAAATCCTCGAGCCGCCCGTTGGTGCAAGTGCCAATAAATACTTGGTCTACACGTTTGCCGCGTAAACTCGAGACACTTTCTACATTGTCCACATAACTTGGGACGCTCATGCGCGGGGTCAGTGCCGCGCAGTCAATCACGATTTCTTTAGCGTAAATTGCGCCCTCGTCGGGGTAAACCCAATCTGGAACATCGTACATTGTTAAAATTTCGCCGCCCGGCACGACCATTCCAGCTTTTGCGCCCGCTTCGACGCACAGGTTCGCTAAAGTCATCCGTTCGCCCCTCGAGAACATATCGCCAGCGTGAATTTCTATTGCCATATAGGTTGCGCCATCGGCGGTTAAAAGGCGTATCATTTCGAGGGCAATGTCTTTGGCACTGACATCACCAATGGGTTTATTCACCAAGGTCACTTTGACGCTTTCGGGAACTTTTAACCAAGTTTTACCACTGGCAGCCGCCAAAGCAATATCGGTTGCACCCATGCCCGTACCGAATGCCGCCACCGCGCCATATGTGGTGCTGTGCGAATCCGAACCCAGCACAATCGCACCCGGAAAGGCTAGGCGCTCTTCGATTAAAACCTGATGGCAGATGCCACGTCCGACATCAAAGAGTTTTACACCCGTTTCGGCTGCAAATTTACGGCTCACCTGATGTGATTTTGCGACATTAACACTTGAAGCTGGGGCAACATGGTCTATCACAATACTGACCCGCTCTGGGAATTTTGGTTTAGCCTTTAATTCCGTTTCTAAAATTTCAATCACGCTCTCGGCAATGCTGTCTACAATCATCACATTGTCCACTTCGACCACGGCTAACTCGAGGGCATAGACCGTTTTGTTGCCTTTTTTGGAGAGTATTTTTTCTGCCATTGTTTGTGGTTTCATTTTCATAACCTCAGTGCTACTATTCTATTATGCTCTCGTTTACTGTATTGCTGTTTCAAGACCCAAATGAACCTAAAGGATGGCTTGGGGCTGTTCCAGCTATTTCTGCCGCTCACTCAGAAGGTGAGACTCGAGAAGAAGCGCTTGCCATGACCAAAGAAGCACTTGAATTGATACTTGCACTGATGCTCGAAGACCACGAAGCTATCCCAGATGATTTACTCGATTTTGAAGCCGCCAAAGTAGGTTGGTGTGAATTGCTACAAGCCCAAGATATTATTTTTGAGTCTCAGCGTGTGTTTGTTCGGGCTGAGGTGATGGCAGTTGCCGCCTAAAGCCAAAGAAGTTGCTAGAAAACTGACTCGAGAAGGTTTTATTGAACGAATTGCAAAAGGTGGGCATCGGGTTTATAAGCATCCAGATGGTCGAAGATTCGTTTTAGCGTTTCATAGTAAAGAATTGAAACTTGGTACTTTTTTGGGAATCCTAAAAGACGTGGGACTAAGCGAAGAAGAATTTCGGCAACTCTAAAGTTTTGCTTGTGCTACACGGCGCATCAGGTCGGTGTCTGGAATTTGTCCAGTCCAAAGCTCAAAGGCTTTTGCACCTTGGTGAACCAGCATCCCGAGTCCATCCACGGTTTTAAGGTTGTGTTCTCGAGCATTTTTTAAGAACTTAGTTTCTAACGGACGGTAGACAATATCGCAAACCCAGTCTTTGGGTTGTAAATCAGCCGAAACTGGCGAGCTATGCGGCTGCTCGAGTCCGACGCTGGTGGTGTTGACTAAGCCGTGGGCGGTGCGAAGACTGGCGGGTAGAATGGGGGTCTCGATCAGCTTCAAGTCAAATTCTTCGGCTAAGGCTTTGGCTCGCTCTACACTGCGATTCCAAATAAGTACATTCGCTCCAGCTTGTTTTAGTCCGTAAGCCACGGCTCTGGCTGCGCCGCCAGCCCCAAGAATCAGGATTTTTTGGTCTTTAACTTCAATACCAGCTTGCTCGAGTGAGCGCATAAAACCGTAAACATCGGTGTTGTGTCCCTCGAGTAACCCATTTTTAATCACAATCGTATTGACTGCCCCAATCTTTTTGGCTTCGGGCGTGAGCAAATCCAAATACTCAAGAACCGTTTCTTTGTGCGGAATGCTCAGGTTTATTCCCCAAGCTCCTGAATGGCGTAACTCCTCGAGTGCCACTAAAAGACTTTGCGGTGGCACATCCCTTGCCTCATACCGAGCTTTGATACCAAGGGTTTCTAAGGCGGCATTGTGCATCACTGGCGACAAACTGTGTTTTG
>JANNEE010000084.1:0-6448 GCA_031388325.1 Deinococcales bacterium | reverse complement strand
TTCTCGAGTTTAGCTCGAGGGCAGTTTCTTGTTTTGAATCAATTAAACTCGTTCTGGTCGGTTCGGGCGAGTGTTTGCCGCAAAATCGCTGCTCACAATTTTAGGTTGTGGCTAGGACTATGAACCACTAGCACCCGACGTTTGTAAGTATATGTTAAAAAATAAGCTGTTTTTTAACGTATTAAAAAACATGTTAGGATTTCTAACATATCGTTAGGATTCTCAAACACCGTAGAATACCCCGATGCAAGCCCAAATTCCGTTTATTACGGGTTCGTACCCAATCCGCGCTGACAATAGTGTCCAGCTTTTAATAGATGGTGAACCCGCTTTTTTGCGTGTCTGCCAAGCCATCGAGACTGCTCAGCACCGTGTTTGGGCAACCATCACTTTTATGTGGGTAGATTTTAGGATGCCAGATGGATTAGGTACAGCCTTCGATGTACTAGACCGAGCAGCCAAGCGCGGTGTGGATGTGCGTTTACTCTTTTGGCGACCCGACGAAGCAACTGCCCATCATCGTCGCAATGCTTTTTGGGGCGCTCCTGAACACTTTACTATACTCGAGCAATTTAATCTTGGAATTCGCTGGGATTGCGCTCAGGCAGGATTTTGTCAGCATCAAAAAACATGGCTGATTGATGCTGGTACAGATAACCCAATTGCTTTTCTGGGCGGACTGAACCTCAATCCAAATTCTGTGGTTGCCCCCGGACACCACGGACAAGGACAGAATCATGACCTCTACATTGAACTAAACGGTGAGGCAGTCGCCGATGTACAGCACAATTTTGTGCAACGTTGGAACGAAGCCAGTGAACGCCACTTTGAGCATGGCTACTGGGGTGAAGGCGGAGAACAAAATCTCGAGTTTCCAAGCCAACTACCCAAGAAACACGGCACAGCCTTGGTACAGATTCAACGCACCATTCATGCTGGTCGGTACAGTAACGGTCACGCTCCTGTTGATGGTCAAACTTTTGATATTACATCAGGTGAACAAACTGTTTTTAGGCAGTATTGCACCGCGATTCAAGCTGCTAAACAGAGTATTTACCTTGAAAATCAGTGTCTCGAGATTCCTGAAATCATAGAAGCCCTCCAAAACGCATTAAAACGCGGTGTTGAAATTGTTGCACTTCTACCAATCACACCAGACTTATCGCCTCAACTATTTTTGGAAGCTCGAGCAGGGCTTGGGGCTTACCCTAATTTCACACTGGCTGGCATGGCTGGTTTAGGAACAGATGGATACCGTAAACCCGTCTGGGTGCATTCCAAACTGATGCTGATAGACGACATTTGGGCAACCATTGGCTCGGCAAACTTACACCGATGGTCTATGTTTGGCAATGCCGAATTAAATGCTGCAATTTTATCAAATGAAACGGTTAAAGCCTTTCGGGTTGCTTTGCTCGAGGAACATTTGGAATTAGATACTTCGGATTTAGATGATGTGACGGCATTACAGGTATTCAAAAAAATTGCCCACGCCAACCAAGAAAAATTTTCAGAGGGCAATCAGGCGTGGCAAGGTCTAGTGGTTGCCCTTGATGTCTCGAGTTACGGGATAAAGCACCCCAAGGGATGGGAAACTTAAGCTACTTTACGTGGCGCGAAATCGTTTTTGCTTTAAGCATTTGTTTCACACGGTTACGAATCGCTTTGCTTTGCCCATGAGTGAACAACCAAAGTAAATGCTCACGGCTTACATCGGCTCGAGCAAGCAGCAGTTCATGTAAGTATTTATCTTGGCTGTTCTGAATTTGAACAAAAACAGCTTCAGTCATGCCCTCGAGTTTCAAATCCTCGTGAACACATTGCCGCCTATAAATTTTTTGAATTGAAGTCTCGAGTTGTAATCCGTCTCGAGTTGCAAAGTCTTGTAACTGCTGCTTTGATAAGCATTTAGAAAGCAATATCTCATTGACACGCACAACGCGCATATCGTGTTTATCACCGTCCTTAAGTGCCAGTAAATCCTCGAGAAGCGCATCTGAAAATTCTGTTTGCTGATTCAGAAACCTTATAAGCGCCCCATAACGGTAGTGTTCGGCGTTTTGGTCATCGGATGTTTGAAAGACTGCCCACTGTTCACGCAGCAGAGATTCAGAAATCACTCCCGCCTCGAGCCAAGCGGGAGTATATCCAAGACGTTGCATGATTTGTTCTGTCTTCTTCATCTCGAGCTTGCTCTACTTGATAAAAGCAAAATAATTGTTTTTTGATGAAAACATTTGCCTAAGTTTTGCTTGTACTTCTTGGCGAATTCGTCGCTCGAGCCAAAATTTTTGCCAGATTAAACGTGGTTGACCTTGTGCTGCATAATGCGCTTTGACTTCTGCCATAACACGCTCAAAATTAGCTTCGTCATTGCGCTGCTGCCCATCTGCCACAATTTTATAACTGCTTTTGCTCATGACCCAATTGTACACCACGCCCCTCAAAATCCCTGTGTTACGATTGCTTTGGGTAATGCACCGATTTTTCATGATTTAACCACTTTAGTACCAAAATTCGTAGAAATCAGTGTTAAATATGGGGATAAAATCCCAAAACTTGAGTATCCAAAAGTCAAGGTTTATTACGACCCATTGGCAATTAAAAACCTGTGATTTCGGCTGTACAAACTGCCGTACTCGAAATTTCTTAAATTGATTAAGGCTTAGCTTTCTGACCAAACGAGTTACCAGCATTGGTAGTACGCCCAGCCAACTACACATTCTGTCAAAGGCTGCTTATAAGCCGCGCAACGCATGGACAGGGTTAGACCGAAAAAACCAATTGCCATTGCTCGAGCAAAAGTGCTTGACCAGTTTCGGGCATGGTTAATTTTTGTAGTGCCGAGGCTCGAGTTTCCTTGGGGGTTTTTGGATGGTCAATAATGGTTCTAAGAATACTGGCAGCTTGTGGCAAGTCTTGTTGAATACACCAGTCTGCCAGTATAAAAAACGCCTCGAGTGCTTTGCTTAAGGCTTCTAGGCGGATGGCTAACGGAAAAAGTTCTGAAAATGCTTGCTCTGCCAGTCTACTGTTTTGGCTGGTTACTGCGAGTTGAGCGAGGTTTGTTAAGACTGTAATTTGACCTAATTGGTCATCTATTTTTTGTCGTATTAAAAGGCTGGTCTCGAGGTGATTTTTAGCTTGGGTAAACTGTCCGAGTTTGGTGGCTAAGTACCCAAGGTTCGAGTGCATCACGGCAATTGGGCGTTGATGCCCGATTGCTATAAAAATTTCGAGACACTGAACATAATGCTGGTAGGCTGCTTGGTTATTATTTTGCAATTCGAGGATATTGGCGATGTTGTTTAGCACTGCCCCTAAGCCAGCTAAGTTATTGGTTTTTTGATGAATTTCTCGAGCCTGATTGTAGTACATCAGGGCTTGTTCGTAGTGCTGTTCGCGTCTGGCTATCGCTCCGAGCAGATTGGCACATTCGGCTTCTATACCTAAATCCAAACCAGCTTTGACACGATGCAGTAATGCTTTTGTATCGTCATAACGGGCTTGTTCAAAACCAATATACGCCATGTTCAAATAGGCTCGGCTGGTCTCGAGTCGGAGTTTAAGAAGCTCGAGTTGTGTGGCTGCCAATTCTAAGAACTCGAGGGCTATTGTAAAGTCGTTTGTCATGCGTTTGAACAGACCTTTCCAGAAGTTCGTTTGGGCTTCGAGTTTAGTTCCTCGAGTTGCGGTGTAAGCATTTAGGTTTTCGAGGTCTTGGTGGTATAACCCACGAACTTCCCAATAATCGGTGTGCAGTTCTATAATTTGCTCGAGTGTCTCGTGGTCGTACATTGCCCAGTGCAGCCACGCTAAATGGATGTTGCTCTGTTCAGCATCCATGATTTCTAGGGTGATTGTTTGGCGTTTAGCTTGTCCCCAGATTTGGCTTTGGTTGGCATAAAAAGCCGCATGACGTTGCTCTAATTCGCTTTGATTACTGCTTTGCAAAGCTGCAAATTCTCGAATCATTTCGTGGCTCGAGTAACGCTTGCTATCGCGCCGTAACAAACCCTGATTGACCAGTGCCAATAAAGTCGGCAGTTGAGTTTGACCGACAAAGCGAATGCCTTCAAGGGTTGCGCCACCTCGAAAAACCGATATGGCTTCGAGGGCAATGGTTTCTCGTTTTGAGAGTTGCAACCAAGTGCTGCTTAGCACCGCGTTTAAGCTGCGGTGACGTTCTGGAATGTCTTGAACATCGGTCTCGAGCCACGTTTGGCTTTTTTCTAATTCGATTAAAATTTGCTCTAAATTTAAAACTCGAGTCCAGCGAGCCGCTAATTCGATGGCTAGTGGTAATCCTTCTAACTGCTGCACAATTTTTGTCACCAAGCCTAAGTCAAGTTCTGACTTGGAAAGCCGTTGGGCGGTTTGTACAAATAAACAAACGGCTGCATTCGAGGGTTCTAGGGATGTTGGTACGGCTAAACCCGTTAAGTCCAGCACTGTTTCAAAACTCGAGCCTAAGCGCACACGGGTCGTCAGCAAAACCCGCAAATTTGGGGCAGCCTCGAGCAACTCATGGATTATTGTTCTAGCGAGTGTCAAATGCTCAAAATTATCAAGCAGCAAAAGAATAGCTTTGTCGTGCAAAAAAGTGCTTAAAGCCGTTTCTAACGATTCTCGAGCCGCTATACCCAAAGCCGCAACTAAGGCTTGAGGCAATTGCTGGCTGTTGGTTAGGGCTGTGCCATCAATAAAAACTGCTCCATGCACAAAATTGGGTGCTAACAAACGGACTGCCTCGAGTGCCAAGCGGGTTTTACCAATCCCACCGATGCCAACAAGGCTGACCAAACGGTTTGTGCCGAGTAACCAAGTTTTTAATTGCATCAGTTCGCTTTCGCGCCCAAGTAACGGCAAAAGCGAACTCGGTAAAACTGTTATGACTTTGGTGCTTGGCTCGAGCATGGCTTTGGTGGCGGCTTCAGGTGCTAAATTAAATTCGAGCTGCAAAAGGGCGGCAAAACGTTCATAGACCAGAACGGCTTGGGGTCGTTGACCACGTTTTAATAAGCAGCGCAACAAGGCTTGGACTGCATTTTCGGTCAGTGGCTCGAGGGACAGTAACCGCTCCAGCCAAGCAATCGCCACACCATAATCGGCATTTGACTCGAGGATTACCACGCGCTGCAAAATCGCTTCGCGCCACAAATGCCGTAACCGCAACCGCTCGAGTTCAAGCCAAGCACTTAAATCTGTGTTTGCGGGCGGTTCAAAACCAGCCAGGAAATCGGCTTGGTAAACCTCAAGCGCCTCGAGCCAATTTTGATTGGCACACAGCACTTCAAAACGTTGTACATCGGTAGGTAGCAATAAACGCACCCGTTTTGCTTCGATTTCAAGACTGGCAGCCCAGACAAATTTCTTTGCCCGATGCAAAATTAAGCGCAAAGCCGAAAGTGCTGCAACATCATCGGAATCTGGTCGGAACAAACAAGCCAGTTCATCTCGCGTTACCCAATCGGCACGCATCACCAAGTACAAACACAACCAGGCAGGTCGTTCGAGCGGAATGGTCTGGAGCAACCCAGCATTTTTGGCTTGTGGCGAGCCAAACAACAACAGTTCCATAAAAAATTCTACTCGAGAAACGCCCATGAAACGCGGCTTTGACAAACTGTATTTTGTCAAAGGAGTTACTTATGAAAAAACTTATCCTGATGGCTGTGCTTTTTGTATTCGCCCTAGCTGCTTGTAATACTGCTTCACCGATACCGATTGTTGCCGAGAACGACCCAGACGAGACCCCAATTATCGAAGCCTCGGCTTTAGACGCTCGGGTTCAAGCAGACACCAAAGTCTCGAGTAAAGTTGTACCGATTACCGATAAATTCTTGGATGCCATTGTTAAAGTGGTTAGGTCTACGGGCGAAATTATTTTTGACCAAGCCCAATTACCAAGTGGTGCGAGCGATAAATTAGTCGTGGGTAATATTTTGGTTGGTAAAGCTGGCATAAAAGCCCGCAAAGGTTTTTTGCGAAAAATAATGGCAGTTACTCGAGAATTAGGTCAAGTACGGGTCAAGACCGAAGAGGCTAAACTCAATCAGGTCTTTGAAGCTGGGGGTTTTAGGGTCAAACGCAAAATGAAACTGACCGATGCGCCATACATGATTCTACCTAATGGTCAAAAACAAGCCTTGCAAAAAACTCGAGCCACCAACAAAGGCTTAATTTTTCCAGTCCAAATAGATTTTTGTCCCATCAACACCGATGGCAACAAAAACACCACCAATGACCAAGTGTGCGTTTCGGGCAGCGTGGACATCAGCCTTGATTTTGATTTTGTCTTTATCTGTAAAGGTTTTCTCTGCACCAAACCGTACTTGGATACCAACGTGACCATTACCGAAAGCACCAACTTAACCGTGACTGGCGAACTGGCAAAAACCATTGATAAAAAAGTTTTACTCGGCACAATCCCATTACCAATTATTAC